>DAHXNM010000357.1 GCA_027365375.1 Ferrimicrobium sp.
GAGGTTCACACTGACGAGATTCAAGACCCGAACTATGTCCAGAATGCACCAGACCGATGCTACGTCTGCAAAAGTCATCTTTTTGAGGAGCTTTTGCCCATTGCGCTTCATCGGAAGGCGACGATTGTCGTTGGGACCAACCTTGACGATCTGGGTGACTACCGTCCGGGCTTGCGAGCTGCGGATGAGTTTGGAGTTGCTTCGCCCTTTGTGGAGTGTGGGGTAGACAAGTCGATGATCCGGTCGATAGCTCGCTCGTTAGGGCTCGGGGAGCTTGCGGATAAGCCAGCTTCGGCCTGTCTAGCCTCACGCATTCCCTATGGGGTCCCCGTCACGATCCAGCGATTGAGTGCTGTCGAGCGCCTTGAGCGATTTCTTCATCGCCTTGGCCTCTCGGTCGTACGAGTACGCCACCATGGCGACATCGCGAGAATCGAGCTACCTCCGGAGATGTTCCAGCGGATGCTGGCTAACCGTGAGCAAATTGTCGCTGAAGCCGAGCGACTCGGATTCGTCTATAGTACGCTCGATTTAGGAGGATTCCGGAGCGGTTCGTTGAACCGGGTGCTCAAGGGGGCAAGCGGCGATGAAGGTGATCGTCAAACTTTGGTATGAAGGTGCGCTCATCGGTGAGCCTATTATCGCGAAACTGGCAGGGAACTACGGTGTGACTGCCAATATCAAGCGTGCAAACGTCGAAGACGACCTCGGATGGATTCTTTGCACGTTGGAGGGCGATGGGAACTCAGTGGCTGCTGCGACTGATTGGCTGATATCCATTGGAGTAGAGGTGGAGATGGTTGAGGGGGACAATGACACTCAGTGAACCGGTGACCCAAGAGGAGTTTGGGAGAATTTCAGCAGCATTCCTCGATGGTCTCACGATGGCGTTGCCGGCGTACTTTGCGAGAGTCGAGGCAGAGCTGGTTCGCGAGGGAGAGGTCGATCTCGACTGGCTCACGGAGCTACAGAGTCAAGTTGAGTCGGAGTTGGCGCTACTCCTTGGGGCGCCAGCGGAGACGCAGCGAGAGCCTCCGGTGGGGCTGATTCGCCGCCGGATGGTGGAAGGGCTGGCCGAAAACGGTTGTGCTGCGAGCATGCCAGCCCTGCAGCGGCGTGGCCTCCTGCCTGCTAGTGCCGTGGATATCGATTCGGATCTGTCCGCGCTGCACCTCGCCTGGGGCGTAGCCAAGGCCCGCAGGTTGCGCTCCCTGACTGAAGAACCGACGCGCGGCTAATTATCCTTGCGTTTTGGGATCTCCCAGCCAATTTTGGTCACTCGCGTGCGTGCCTCATAGAAGAGGCAATCAGGTGGACAGGCGAACGGAAGATCAAGGTTGGCTTTGAGCCTGCACCTTTGAATGCGCTCTCCTGAGGGGAGTGTTTGTAGAACGTAGTGTTTGCAGGTCTCTTGAATGGCCACCCCTGTAGCGTACCAGTCCTAGGCTTATGGTGAGCGAAGGAATAGGTTGAGTGGGTGAAATAGACCAAGGTAGTCAGAGGGCGACAGATGACCCTCGAGAGTCAGCATCGGCGAATGAGCTGGCGCAGTGGATCTTGTCGCTGGCCGCCATTGCCCAGACGGGGCTAGCATTCAGTGATTCCCTCTATGAGCGTGAGCGTTATGACGAAATCCTCAAGGTCGTCGGCCGAATGCAACAGGTGGGTCTCTCCCGAAACGCCGGAGTTGATGTGTCGGTTTTGACGGAGGGGGGGCCGCGGGGGGTTCCAGGCTATGTGACGCCAAAGACCGCGGTTGGCGCCATCGTGCTCGATTCATCGCAGCGCATGCTCCTCGTTCGCCGAGCGGATAGTGGAGTCTGGCTCTACCCCACAGGTTGGGCCGATGTTGGATACTCTCCTGCTGAAGTAGTTGTGAAGGAAGTCGAAGAAGAGACGGGGATTCGTTGCACGCCGACGCGTCTCCTCGCGGTTCTTGATGGCATGCGACTGGGGTTCACCCGAGTGGCGATGTATAGCTCAATCTTCCTCTGTCGAGCTGACGGTGGCGAACTGCGACCGCACCCGCTCGAAACATCGGGAGCGGACTGGTTTGCGATCGATCGACTGCCACCTCGTCTCGAAGCGTTACTGGCGCTACCATGGTTGAGTTGGATCCGAGACGGCGAGGAGCCACCACTCACTACGTACTTTGACCCCGTACGGGCTGATCGCGTCTGAGTTCTACTGAGTCTGAGTCCCACTGTGTCGAGAGGTCGGTTGCACCTTCTTTGGTTACTCTCCTTGCTGTCTGCGAAGAAAGCGTTCCGCTTCAATGGCGATGGTATCGATCGATGATCGTACGTTGAGTTCCTGTTCGTAGTTGGACTCCAGCGACGAGATATAGGCGACGAGATCAGGGTCCCGAGAGACGAAGTCCTTCACCTCTTGATCGGTGTCGCCGAGGTCTTCTCGGAGCTCTCGGAAGTCCTCTTCCATGCCGAGGAGGATCTCGAGTTGGCGCAGGAGAGCTAGTGCCGAGCGCTGCGCCGGAAACTGGCTGAGATAGTGTGGCACTTCGACCCAGAGGGAGACGATCTCCGTGCCATAGCTCACTGAGGCTGACTGGAGCACACTGAGAAAACCAGTGGGCCCCTCGTAGCGAGGACTGTCGAGTTGGAGCAGGTCAGCGACGTCCGGTGTACTTGCATAACCAAAGAGCCGTGGTGGTTTCGTGTGCGGTGCAGGTGCAAGGAGCGAACCGAGGGTAATGACACGGTCAACAGCCAAGAGGTTAGCTACTGCAAGCAGCTCTGCTGATGCGGTCTTCCATCGAAACTGTGGCTCGGGTCCGAAGAGGAAGAAGACCGGTCCATAGCGCTTCGTGGTCGCCTCACCGATGACAAGCGTGCTCCAGCGGAGTTCAGAGATACCGTGGTGGTCGATGGTTACCATGGGTCGGACCATGGAAAAGTCATAGAACTTCTCTGGATCGAGATACGCAAGATCAACGAGTCCAAGAGCCGTGCCGATCTGATTGTAGGCAATTGTTGCGGCATCACCCGCATCGGTCCACCCAGAAAGCGCCGCGATGAGCGTCGCGGGCTTTCGGCGTTGGCCAACCCGCCTATGCCAGACGATATCTCTCATCGTATCTATGCTAGTTGCCAAAGGTGAAAACTGAAGGTAAACGAGAGGAGTTTTGAT
>DAHXNM010000359.1 GCA_027365375.1 Ferrimicrobium sp.
GCGCTGCCGGTTGTCGCCTGGACTAAGACCGCCGATTCGAATCCAAACTGGAATCTTCACCACCTCTCCTCTAAGCTTCGTGAACGTGGCTGGCAGGTTCCTGTCTACCCGATGCCGGACAATCTCTCCGATGAGCTAATAATGAGAGCGGTTTTGCGCAATGGTTTTCGTAGCGATCTTGCGGCACTGTTCGTTGATGATCTAAAGCGAGCAGTTGAGGAGCTTGAGGATCTCGATGCGCCGATGCCGACCTCCAAAAGGGCTAGTGGCTTTCACCATTAGTAGTGTGGTGTTCTAGGCGTTGAGGAGTTAATGTTGCGCTGCTAGCATGAGCGAGCGTCACCGGGTCACACTGCAGTTGGTATGCATTGGCCGACTCACCTTGTGACAGCCTGTGGAGGAGATATGCAAAACGAAGACGGCGTGCGCGCTAGTAGCCATGAATCCATCCCTATGAGGACGTTGGCTGATGTCGGTGCTGTCAAGGCGCTCACCCATCCACTGCGCCTTGGACTGATCGACTTGTTGGGTCAGTATGAGAGCATCACCGCCGCTGAAGCGGCTCGGATGCTTGATACCACCGCTGCTAAATGCTCCTTTCATCTGCGACAACTAGCAAAGTACGATTTCGTGGAGCCGGTCGAGGTTCCGAGTCGGCGCGAACGTCCTTGGCGACTCAAATACCTAGGCATAACTATCGCTGATGAGGTCGGCGAGACGACGGCTGGATTCAATGCGCTCGCCGAACAGATGGTAAATACCGTCGTGGAGCGTTTCCGTGCCTATAGGCGTTTTGTGAGCCAACTAAGTGCGGAGTGGCGCGAGGTCAGTGGTATTCATGAAGGGATAGGGTGGCTAACCACCAGCGAACTGCGCGAACTCGATAGTTCGTTCGACTACTTTGCCTCGTTGGCGGCTGCTCGCACGCACGGCTATGAGGAGATTCCGGAGGGAGCACGCCGTGTTGACATCGCCAAATTTGTCTCACCGCTCGACCCACCTGATCGAGGGTGACGCTAGCTTGTGAGCGCAGGTATCAACAATCGATGAATTTCGTGTCCAAACGAGTAGGCGCTCGATGGGATTAGCTGTGTCATAAAGATCATGCTGAGCTGGTCTTTCGGGGAGATGAAGAAGGTGGTGCTCGCCATCCCGCCCCAACCAAATTCGCCAGCGATTGTGAAGTTCCTGGTTGCTGTTGGATTAGTCGCAACCGAGACCCCGAGTCCGAACCCTATCCCCGGCTCGTCGATAGGTTGTGGGCGATATCTGCACAGATCCACCGCGTCGAGACCTCCGGGTAGTTGGTTGGCGGTCATGAGGTCCACTGTGCGAGGTCCGAGCAGCCTCACCCCACCGAAGGAGCCTCTATGCATCAACATAAGGGTGAAGCGGAGGTAATCATCTAGTGTTGAAAAGAGCCCACCACCACCCATGTCAACCGGGAACACCCTCCGTTCTGGGACGGCACCGCCGAGGTGATGCATACCGTCCTCTTCGGTTCTGAGGTAAAGGGCGCCGACTCTTTCTAGCTGATCGACACTGAGCTCGAAGGTCGTATCATTCATTTCAAGGGGTTTAAGAATCATCGCTTCGAGGGCTGCAGAGAGTGGTCTACCACTGATCACCTCGATGAGCCGTCCCAGAACGTCGGTGGCCACTGAATAGTTCCATCCATGGCCTGGGTCGAAGAGGAGGCCGAGTTGTGCGTAGCGATCTACGAGTTCTTCGAGGGTGAGATCGTCGGGAAGATTTAGTTCTGAGGCATGTTGACGGTAGAGCGCATCGAGGATGGTTTGATTCTGAAAACCATAGGTCAGTCCAGCAGTATGGGTAAGGAGATGCCATACTCGAACGGGTTCAATAGCTGGACGATACAGGGGTTCAAGCGTCGATCCGCCGCTGAGCACGTTGATGGACTTAAAGGAGGGTATATAGTCACCAACCTCGTCGTTGAGGTCGACCATTCCAGCCTCAGCCAGCATCAAGAGCGCAGTTGACGTGATGGGTTTGGTCATTGAGTAGATCCGGTAGATAGTGGAGTCACTAACTTGAGTCTGGGTGGCAGCGTCAGCCATGCCGTAGTGGTGACGGAGGGCGACGGCGTCGTCTCGAGCGACAAGGATCGCGAACCCTGGTATTTTGCCAGCGTCGACGTAGCTCTCGAGGTGTCGCAGTAGTCGATCAACCTGTGGACGATGAAGGCCAGCTTCTTCGAGTGAGGTCATCTCAATGGTCATAGTACTCCTTTCGGGGCGTTCTCGTGAGCGAGAATGTTAGCTTTGCAGAGTCCCTGGTCCGATGTAATGACATTGCAACAAGGGTGTCTTCATCGATAGAAGATCCTCGATCGATCCAAGTTCGAGGACAGACTCCTGATGCAAACGTCGCCAACGTTCGAGATCGTCGTCGATGACCGCCTCACCTTGAACAATCACTGGGAGTTGGAGTTGCCGTAGCTCGTCAGCCGAGGTGGAGGTTATAGATGCTCCAGGGTCGAGCGAAAATTCGTCGATTGCACGCCTGCTGCGCGTGCGTCGATACGCGGTCTTTGCCCCCCCGTCAGAGGTCTTGGCCTCTGATTGCTTAGCGACTGGGATCCGCTCCCCACCTCGTTCGATGGCGACGAGCTTGTAGACGAAACCAGCCGTGGGCACGCCTGATCCTGTGACGAGCTTGGTACCGATGCCAAAGCCGTCGATAGGGGCATCTTTAAGCGAGTGAATTGCAGCCTCATCGAGATCACCAGAGACGATGATCTGGGTTTTGGTGGCTGCTAGCGAGTCGAGCAGCTGTCGGGCGGCTATCGAGGTCTCTCCTGGGTCACCTGAGTCGATGCGGATGGCGGCCAACGAAGCTCCAAAAGTGTCGATGGCAGTGCGGATGCCGTTCATCGTGTCGTAGGTGTCGACAAGGGCTGTGGTGGCGTCTCCTGCAACCGCTTTCTGTGCTCGGAAGGCGGCTGCTTCACTCTCGTGGGCCAGAATGATGGCGTGTCCCATGGTACCGGCTGTGGGGATGGCGTACCGTTGCCCAGCTGCGAGATTCGACGTCGCCTGGAAGCCTGCGATATAGGCTGCCCTGGCAGCAGCTATGGCAGCGTCCTCATTCGTGCGTCGAGTCCCCATCTCGATCAAGCTTCGGCCGCGCGCAGCGAGGACCATACGCGAAGCGGCGGTGGCGATAGCTGAGTCGAAGTTGAGTGCTGACAG
>DAHXNM010000371.1 GCA_027365375.1 Ferrimicrobium sp.
TTCTCAACTGAGGATACAACCATCCAAGAGGAGTAGAACTCCGACCTTTGGGGTGCACATAAATCAATCGAAAGGAGCCAATTCTCGACACATCAGATATACACTTCAAACAGTCCGTCTCGCACCCTCTAGGGGGTGGCAAGTTTCAGCGAGAACAGGTGGCAAGTTTCGCAGGAATACGCAGCCATAGGCAGGTCACCGACGCCTACCTCGCGGCACTTGCCGCTAGTCGGGGTTGTCTGCTCGCAACCTTCGATCAGGCTCTCGCTGAAGTGCTTCCCAACGAGACCGAGCTGATTCAGTAACGCATACGTATCTATGGCGTAAAGAGATTGTTACGTCTCGATCATCTTGGTCATCCTCTTGTGAGATGAGCATTATCCTTGTCGGATTATTCCAAAATCTCATTCAACTTGATCGTTTGTTATTCAACGTCGGTGACCTGACGCAATTTAATTGATTAATTCGGGTCCGACCCAATAGCTTGCCAATGGCACGTTGCGCCTAACAAAGCACAGCGACCCAGTGAAGTGTACCACCACTCCTAAAGATACATAGGCAATTCGGGAAGCTCGGTGCGTGAGGTCGGAGATGGTGTCACAAAGTTATCTGGACCGGTGTCGGTTCTCCCACTCCAGGCATCGGCGGTGCCAATGCCGCCGGAGTTCGACGTTATCGACTGGTACCACCACAAAGTGCCCGGTTCCTGGAGTGATCTCGCTGTTGCAGCCTGGACATAGATACCACTTGGTGGCCTGATAGGGTTGCAGAAATCGTATCTGGGCTACGGACTTCGTGATCGGGTCAAATTCCTTCACTGCCAACTCGGGAACCTTGTACTAGAAGTTGGTCAGGGTCGAGCCTATGCTCGGGTCCGACAGGGCAGCGACCTGTGCAATGACCTCTAGATCGATGGCCTGGGTGAGCGAGGCTGCGGCTCGATTCAGCAGCGACTTAGTGAGGGCCAAGGCGGTTGGTGAGCGTTCGCTTAGGCGATCAGCCCATTCGAGGACGGTGGGGAGCACTTGGTCGTCGTCGACGATGGCGTTTACCAAGCCCCAGCTGAGGAGTTCTTCGCCGACGAGTCTAGATGCGAAAAAGGCGAGCTCCTTGGCTCGATGGAGCCCTATACGTTGGACCAGGAGTGCGGAGCCGCCGTAGTCGAGTGTGAGACCACGGTCTATGAAGATCTCACTCACCATGGTCGAACGCCCAGCTATTGCTAGGTCACAGGCGAGTGCAAGATTGAGGCCGGCGCCGACGGCAACACCATTTACCGCCGCGATCGTCGGCTTGGCGACGGTGGCGAGCGTTCGTGCGCAGTGGTGGATCCTGGTGAGATGACCCAAAGGGTTACGCTCGTAATCGGCGAGCGCCTTCAGGTCTGCACCAGCCGAGAAGCTATCGGCAGTCCCGGTTAGGACGATCACACGGACGGGGTCGTCATGATCGGCTGTCATCAACGCGTTCGCAAGCTCGTCGAAGTCCTCCAACCGCAAGGCGTTCTTCTTCTCGGCTCGGTTAATCGCGAGGACTGCGGTCGCCTCGTGGTTGGATCGTTCTATAACTCCCACGGGTTAGTTCTTGCGAATCGAGATGGGCACGTAGGCGCCGGTGCCGAGACTTACGCTCTCCTCGAAGTCCATCGAGGTATCTAGATCTCCTTCGACGCTGGTAACCCAGGGGAGCTTCGCCTTTAGGATGCGCTCGACTCCGAGCTTGACCGTCGTCGTCGAGATCGCACAGCTTGAACAGGCACCAGAGAGGCCGACGACTACTTTGCCGCTATCGGTGTCGACAGATGCGAGGTAGAGATCGCCACCATCTGCCTGCACCGCTGGCCGGAGCTTGGCGAGTAGCGCCTCAAGTTGGGCACGGCGTTCTTGGTCTGTGTTACTCATCAGTGCTGGTACCTCTTGACGGAGGCAGCGATCTCATCGTTTGCTTGGCTGAGATCTCGCCAGCCCTCAATGGTGACCGACTTGCCGGGCTCCAGGTCCTTGTAGTGACCAAAGAAGTGCTCAACCTCGTCCCGTAGGTGTTGGGGAACGTCGTCGAGCTTTTGATAGCGATCGTAGCGGACGTCCTTGGCAGGGACGCCGAGGATCTTTACATCGCGTCCACTCTCGTCGGACATAACAAAGCATGCCACTGGCCGAACCTTGACGTGACATCCCGGAAAGGTTGGGACTTCGACGAGAAGTAGGATATCGAGAGGGTCACCATCCTCACCGAGAGTCTCATCTATAAATCCGTAGTCGAGCGGGTAGCTCATAGGCGTAAAGAGGGTGCGATCGAGCCAGACGGCGCCGGTCTCGTGATCGACTTCGTACTTGTTCTTCGATCCACGTGGGATCTCAATGACTGCTGTGATCGGGTCCATAGGTCTAACTCCTTGGTCGAGGTACCCTACTAGTTTACCTGCCCTGATAGGCTGGTAGTCAAACGACTCTATGGCTACCAAACGCTTACCAACATTGCTACTCGCGATCGTTGCCGGAGTTGGTGTTGCGAACACGTACTATCTGCAGCCGCTGCTGCATGTCGTCTCGGTATCGCTACATCTCTCTGGCGGCAACGCGGGTTTTCTTGTCACCGTCTCCCAAGCTGGCGTCGTGGTCGGCCTCGGCGTGGTGCTCCCGCTCGGGGACAGGTATGACCGTCGTCGGTTGATCACACTGTCGCTGCTGCTTGCAGGACTCTTCGATCTCGCTGCTGGGCTGGTGACTGGCACGATTCCATTCGGGGCCTCTCTCTTCGGGGTAGGGATCTTCACTGTCGTTGCCCAGTTGGCTGTTACCTATGTTGCCGCAGCAGCGCCGGTTGAGGTTAGGTCCTCTGAGATCGCCAAGGTGATGGCCGGTCTCCTGGCAGGTATTGTCCTCGCGCGAACCTACTCCGGTGCGCTTTCGGATCTGCTTGGTTATCACAGTGTCTTCATCGTTGCCGCTATCGCCTCGGTATTGTTAGCAGCCATTGTCTGGGTAAGACTGCCTGCCGAGGTTGCCAAGGAGCCCCTCGCGTTCGTCGAGATGTGGCGAGATGGTGTCCGGCTTCTACGTGATGAGCCAATCTTGCGGTTGCGCTCCTTCCTGGGCATGTTGAGTTTTGGATCGTTCTCCATCTTTTGGACCACGATGGCGTTTGCACTCTCGGCTCGCCCTTATCAGCTCAGCTCTGGACTGATTGGACTCTTCGGATTTGCTGGTTTGGCGGGAGTGCTCGCAGCGCGTGCCGTTGGAGCTCTCGCGGATCGGGGGCACACTGCGTTCACTACCGTTGTTTCTTTCGCGCTGATAGCGCTGTCTTACCTGGCCTTCTATCTGACCCATGACTCGTTGATTCTCTTTATCGTGTTGACGGCGACCCTCGATGCCGGGATTCAAGGAGCGCAACTCTCGAATCAGAGTCTGATCTACCAGTTGGCACCCGGTGCTCAGGGCCGGATCACGATGGTCTATATGGTCTTCTATTTTGTGGGTGGAGTTATCGGATCGAGTTTGGCCTCGGTGCTCTATGGGATCGGTGGCTGGCCAGACGTTACGATTGCAGGAACCCTGGCTGGGGCTTTGGGACTTGTGGTCTGGGGAGTCTTGGTGGTTCGGGAACGACGTTGGGTTGGCGAGATAGCGCATGAAGATTCAAATGCCGAGAAGGAGCGACAAAGTGAGTGATTCTATGGGAGCTGCGAATCTGGCCTCAGTCGGTCGTCGGATCGAGGCATTTGTCTTCGATGCGCTGGTCGTTTTCTTTGGAAGTTTGGTATTGCAGCTGCTCCTCGGTGGCATGGGTGGGCTTGAGAACCCAATCTTTTCAGTTGTGCGCTTCGAGATGGGTACGGTTGTCTATGTCGTCAACCTTGTCTTAATCGTTGCCTACTTTGTGCTCATGCGCACACGCTTGAATGGGCAGACTCTCGGCGCGAGGGCGGCTCATGTCCGCGTAGTGGCGGTGGACGGCCGGCAACTCGAACCGGGCACAGTGCTGGTTAGGCTTTTGGTCGCTTTTATCTCGATGGTCGTAATCTTCCTCGGCTATCTTCCAGCTCTCTTCGATCCCCAGCGAAGGACGCTGCAGGATCGTGCTGCCCACACGCTTGTGGTTCGCGAGTCGGTCACCCTCAATACCCATGAGCAAAGTTGAATATCGGGCGATAGAAAAGTAGGTTTATCACTTCATGGTTGAGGCGGTTGGGTAGCGTGCTCCTATGAGTGCCAGGGATCTAAAGTGTAATGCCTCCTACCAGGAAAGATAAGGACGACAAGACCTAAGCATCAGACGATGCGAGAGTGGTCTAGGTGTTGTGAGCTGTTAGGGCTAGGCGACCCTTTCGGTTACGGTGACCTCGAATCCGAGAGCCTC
>DAHXNM010000002.1 GCA_027365375.1 Ferrimicrobium sp.
TCCTCAGCCAAGGCCTTCCACCAGATCTACATGGGAGAGTCTGAAGGAGTGCTTCCTAGACGGCCACGAGAAGGCCTTTGAGGCCTTTGGTGGGATACCAGCCGAGATCCGTTATGACAATCTCACCTCCGCGGTTACCAATGTACTCATTGAAATGCCGCCTTGGTATGCATTTGTGCCATGGCCTTCACGGATGGGACTCTTGGAGAAGACTGCAAAGAGTCCCGATTGCTACTCGCGATGTTGATCGCTGGGGCGATCAATCATTCATCCAAGGTTGTAGTGGGCCGCTGCTGCGGTCGTAGACGAACACGGTGTCGGCCGCGACTGCTACGAGAGCTTCAACTGGTTCGAGGAAGACCAAGGATCCATCGAGTAGATTATGGCTTCAAAGAGAAAGATCGCAGGTGATAGTGGCAGTGCAGACGTACTGGATCAAGGTTGATGACATCGATGTAA
The DNA here is from genome assembly GCA_027365375.1 of Ferrimicrobium sp. GTDB lineage: Bacteria > Actinomycetota > Acidimicrobiia > Acidimicrobiales > Acidimicrobiaceae > Ferrimicrobium. The sequence continues at coordinate 460 of DAHXNM010000002.1, forward strand.
AGCTGGTTTTCAAACACATCAAGCATCTCCATATTGGCATCTATCCACCTCGAGGTGAGGTGAGAGTCTCAGTGCCCTTCGGTGTCCGGGAGGAGTATGTCCTGTGGGCTGTGCGTAGTCGTCTCCCATGGATCAACAAACATCGCGAACGGTTTCAACGAGCGGCGAGCCAGAATATGCAGGAGATGTTGAACGGTGAATTCCACTACGTGTGGGGTCGACGTTATCTGCTGTCGGTTGAGGAACAACCGGGTCATGCCCTAATTGTGCTTGAGGGCGATCGTCTTCATATGTGCGTACCACCGGGCAGCACAGCGGATCGTGTTCGGCAATACCTGGATGCTTGGTATCGAATCCAGCTCAAGAATGCGATTCCTGGCGTACTTCGTGCATGGGAGCCGATAGTCGGTGCACGCGTATCTGACTGGGGAGTTCGGCGTATGAAGACTCTTTGGGGTTCATGCAATGCGACGAGCGGCCGGATCACCATCAACCTGGAGCTTGCCAAAAAGCATCCGGAAAGCCTTGATTGCGTTGTGGTGCATGAGCTTGTCCACCTGTTAGAACGCGGACACGGGACGCGATTCAAGGTTCGCATGGATCAGGCCATGCCGGATTGGCGAGCGCGCCAGCGTCGGCTCAGTCAATCGGTGTCATCTCCTGGCCTTTGGACCCCGTCTTAGCGGCTTGGTTTGCCAGAATGATCGTCGTCGATGCGACGGTCCATTGTTGAGTGGGCGCAAGACCTTCAACCAGCTTTTTGCCGAATGCTATAAAGAGTTGTAGAAGGTATCGCGAATAGCCTCTCGAGATGATAATCGTGAGAAATGACTATCGATAATGAATTCGCGAACGAGCAGCCATGACGACTGAGCGACGCTAACTCAATGCGAGCGCCCTCACATCCTGTGCGTGGCGAGCCCCTGGAGTTTCTGGTGAGGTCTCCATCGCTTTGTGTGGTGGTGGGTGAAGCTATGGCAGTGAACAGCAGGCGTAATCGGGCGAGAAGATGCACTTTTACAGGGATGTGTTCTTTGGTCTGATACGCACGGGTCCGAGAGTCATTCTCGCCTTTCAAGGTACGGCGAGCATTACCCTCTCCCTTCAGGTGATGACTCCTCCCATAACCTCACAGCTGCCCGTGTCTAATGCCCCGACAGCAAACACGGCACTGGCCCCAACTGGGTCAGTGGAGGACTTCTTGAGGCCAGTCCACTTCGTGTGGAACAGTCTGACCGTTTGGCTGGGTGGAGTAGAGTACCTGCTATGAGAGTGGCTGTCTGTCAGCTAGGTTTAGCAGTAGGCGACCTGGAAGGGAACCGAGCGAGTGGAGTTCAGGCTATCGTCGCTGCTGCGGAGGTGGGTGCCGATCTCGTCCTACTTCCGGAGCTAAGTGACAGCGGTTATGTGTTCTCCTCGTTGGCCGAGGCCCGGAGTTGTGCGAGTCCAAGCCGCGGAAATCCTACCATTGATGGATGGCTCTCTCTCGCTCGCCAGCATACTCTGGCCGTAATCGGTGGCTTCTGTGAACTCAGTGATGATGGGAGGCTCTATAACTCAGCGGCCTGCGTTGATCCAGCCGGTGTTCGTCTCATCTATCGTAAGATGCACCTTTGGGATCGCGAGAGTGAGTTCTTCTCGTCAGGCGATCAGCTCTCGCCGATCTGTGAACTCATGGGTGTGAAGGTTGCAGTTGCCATCTGTTATGATCTTGAGTTTCCGGAGTTGGTTCGCCTGCTTGCATTGCAAGGCGTCGAGGTACTCGCGGTCCCGACGAACTGGCCAGCGACGGTGACGCCGGTTGATGAGCGTCCTATTGAGCTCATCAAAGCGCAGGCGAGCGCGGCTACAAACGGGATCTGGATAGCGATCGCTGATCGAGGAATGATGGAGCGTGGCGTGAGTTGGGTAGGTTGTTCCACCATTATTGCACCCGATGGATATCCACAGACTGCACCGCTGTCGGCCGAGCAGACTGGGATCGTTGTGGCCGATATTGAGCCATCTAGAGCGAGCGACAAGTCGGTGACGCCACGTAATGATCTCTTTCGCGATCGTCGAGAGGACGTTTACCGGGTGGTTGTCCAAGTGGACACACCTTAATCCAACGGATACAGCTCGAGTCCCCGATCGAGAGATTCTCAGTCGAACGATGAGGTTGTTGGTGTCGTGGTATGACCTCTCATTCAGCGGATTAGTTAGGAGGCGGTAGTGGGGTGTGCCGCTGCGAGATCGGCTTGGAAGGTCGAGAGTGGAATGACGCCGCTGGTCGGTGCGGTAATGCTCGGGAAGTTTGCACCGTAATGGGTATAGTCAGCGTTGACCTTGATAGTGAGAGGCAGGTTAGGTGTACTCCCGGTTTTGGTGATCGAGGCGAAGATCTCAAGTGAGAGTTGACGGACCCTGCCACTACTGTCTAGCCACACGTTCGCCTGAGCTGGCCCGTCAAAGTTTAGAGCAGCTAGCGACTTGGCCATTACGCTGCCATTGCTGGTCTGCTTTAACTGTGATAGCTCTTTGGCGAAGTTGATCTGGGCTTCATACTCTGTTGTGGTGTGTCCGTCAATAGTAGTTTTGCCTAGTGTCTTGATTTGGCTCGCGCCTTTGCCTAAAAGAAGTTGAAGAGTGGCGGTGG
>DAHXNM010000011.1 GCA_027365375.1 Ferrimicrobium sp.
GTTCACTCCCTACACGGAAGTGAAGAAGATTCTTGACGCGAGGTTCCTACGCCGATTGGAAAGCCGGAACATCCCCGTGGATGCCAAGGATAGCGCTCAACGGCTGAGACTCCAAGGATACCACGACAACCCAAGTTGGACGTGGGAGGTGTGCAACCACCGACTCGCCCTAGTTCTGTCCCCGTGGATGGGGCAGAACACGCAAAGGCGTCTGGAGAGCGAAAACAAAGGAGGTGCATATGAATGTATATGTATTTCGGAGCGGCCTCAGAGCGAACCACTGTAGGCAGACGACACCGTGACCCTGTATTCTTTGGGCACCCAGCCACAGCGTATGACTCCGTCACCGGAGTAGACAACCGTCTACGCCACCATCAAGGCTCCAGGGATGACTCACTTTGGCAACTGGTCCCCACGTAAACCGAAAAGGAGAGCAGTTCCTATAAATCCAGCTCCATTTTGGAGCAGCTGCCTGAGCTAGTAGAATCGCAGTCATGAGCTACCAGACGATTATCGAACCGTTTCGCATCCATTCGGTTGAGCCGATTCCAATGACGACGGTAGCTGAGCGCCAAGAGGCGATTCGAGCGGCTCACTACAACCTGTTTCAACTGCCAGCTCGCCATGTCATGATCGACCTCCTGACCGATTCTGGTACTGGAGCGATGAGTCGCGATCAATGGGCGGCGATTCAGCATGGCGATGAGTCTTATGCCGGCTCCCCGTCGTGGGAGATCTTCGAAGCAGCGATCCGCGATCTCTTTAGCTTTCCCTACATCATCCCAACCCACCAGGGACGCGCCGCTGAACGGATCCTCTTCTCGGTTCTTGGAGGTCCAGGCAAAATCGTCCCTGCCAACACACACTTCGACACAACACGAGCGAACGTCGAATATACCGGCGCCGAAGCTGTGGATCTCCTCTGCCCAGAGGGACTCGACCCTCAGGTCGAGGCACCCTTCAAGGGCAACATCGATATAAATGCTCTGCGGCAGCTGCTAGAGAAACGCTCACAGGATATTCCAGCCGTCATCCTAACGATCACCAACAACTCCGGAGGTGGTCAGCCAGTCTCGATGGAGAACATCCGTGCCACCAGTGACCTCTGTCGCTCATACGGGGTTCCGCTCTACCTCGACTCCTGTCGGTTCGCCGAGAACGCATGGTTCATTCGACTTCGCGAGCCTGGATACGCGACAAAATCGGTAGTCGATATCGTCCATGAGATCTACTCTTATGCCGATGGGATGACGATGAGCGCCAAGAAGGATCCGATGGCCAATATCGGAGGCTGGCTAGCCACCAATGATGAGGCACTCGCCGAGCGGGCCAGGACGATGTTGATCCTAACCGAGGGCTTCCCCACCTATGGTGGCCTCGCTGGGCGAGATCTCGAAGCCATCGCACAGGGCCTTCATGAAGCCGTCTCCCACGACTATCTCCACTACCGGATTTCGTCGACCGCCTACCTCGGTGATGCCTTGGAAGAGATGGGCTTCCCGGTGGTAAGGCCGAGTGGTGGTCACGCCATCTACCTAGATGCGCGCCGACTGCTCCCACAGATTCCGGCACTCGAGTACCCAGGACAGGCGCTCGCGGTAGCACTCTACGAACTCGGCGGTGTTCGCGGATGCGAGATTGGAACCGTCATGTTTGGACGAGCACCCGATGGGAGCGAGCACCCAAGTTCGTTAGAACTCGTTCGACTCGCGATCCCACGGCGCACCTACACCCAGAGCCACATCGACTACGTCATCGAGGTATGTGCCGAGGTTCTCAACGTGGCAGCAGATCTACGTGGCTATCGGATCACCAAGGAACCCGCATCACTTCGCCATTTCACAGCCCAGTTCGAGAGAATTGACCGCAACTGACCGCATACAACCTCGGGCGCGAAAATCGCGCCCCGTAAAAGATAGGAAGCGATGCTCGACACCACCCATCTTCTAGGTTTCGATCTGGAGACCACCGGTCTCTCCTTGGCCGATGATGAACCGGTCTCCTACGCTCTCACCTGGTGCGACAACACCGAGACCCGCGATGACTACGGGCTGGTAGCTCCGACCAGGCCGATCGCCCCTGAGGCCACCGCTAAACACGGGATCACCGATGAACAGGCCGCCCGCGACGGTCAACCGTTGCGTGACGCCCTCAAGCGTATCGGCAACGAACTCGTAAAGGCTGGACGCCAGGGTTGGTTGCTGGTGGGCATGAACATATCCTTCGACCTCAGCATCGTCGATGCTCAACTTCGGGCGCACTTCAACCGCGGCCTCTACGATGTCGGATGGCGTGGTCCAGTACTCGACATCTACGTAATCGACCGCATCTTTAGCGCTCCACGCAAAGGATCACGTCAACTTGACGCACTATCGGAATTCTACGGAGTAGAACTCACCGATGCCCATAATGCCCTAGGAGACGCTAGAGCAACCGTCGAGATCGCCCGTCGCCAGCTCATCACCTACCCACGCATCGCCGAGATGGATGGGTCAAGGCTGATCCAGCTCCAGGAGCGTGAACACCTAAAATGGCTCCGCAATCTGAATGACTATCGTCGCGAACACGGTGGCGACCCGATCAAGATCCCCAACGGGTGGCCTATCGATACGAGTCAGCGATCATCATGACCGGGTGGCAGAGATCACATTGGTTTCGGGGTCTGCTGGTACTGATTGCGGTCTCGATCATGGTAGCTATCGTCACCATCTTCAAGGAGCCAGTAATGGTGGTCCCTGAGGTAGGCGCCGTCTCAACCGGGCTCCTCTTCTTTCGAATCAGCGCATGGAGAGAAGGGCCGCTCCCGTTCTACTTGTTTATCTGCGGTGCCGCCTTCCTCGGTGTAGAGGTTGCGCGCTACCTGCCTATCAGCCTGATTCCCCAGATCATCATCGCTTTAGCGAGCATACTCGCAGCCGTTCTAATTTTCCGAGTTCCCGCCTATCCAGCACTCTCAGCCGGCCTGCTTCCCGTCTATCTCCATCTCACCTCTCCACTCTATGTCGTCGCCGTCGCAGTTTTTATGGGGCTTCCGACCCTCTATGTCCTCGTCATCGAACGCCCTGGGCCCGGTCCAGGGCCTAAAGTAACCGTCACACTCCGCACGACACTTATGATTGTGTGTTCGCTCGGGTTGATGATCCTCGCCCTCTGGATCGTTAGATCACCACTAGCTGTCTTGCCGCCACTCTTTGTCGCCACCGTCGAGAATGCCAACTCCTTTGAAGCTCGTAGCATCCGCCGACTAAGCCTGACCGCATTGATGTTGCTTGCCGCAATAGAGTTGACAATCGTGCTCTATGTAAACCTAAACGTCGATGTGGTCGTAATTATCACCGTATTCATCGTCCTTGTCGTCGTTAACAAACTCAACCTTGAGAGTCCGCCGATTCTAGCCCTTGCGATCATCCCCCTCGTATTCGATCACCCCACCGACCTGCGAATTAGCTATCTGATCGTGATCGGAGTTGTCCTCTCCCAGTTCGCGCCGCTAGCCATAGCCTGGGCCATTGACCACACCCCTGTCATTGCACGCATAGCTCAACCCTCCAGACGATACACCAAAGAGCTTGAGATCGACCACAGTGTCTAATTCACCGTCACTACACTCAGGCAGCAAACGACTCCCCGAACACGTCCTCGTCCTCGGAGGAGGATCAGAGATCGCTCACGCCCTCCTCATGCGGCTCGCCGAAACCAGTCTTCGCTCTGTGATCCTGATGGGGCCACACCCGGAGACGTTGGAACGCACTCGAGTGCAACTGCTCGCCGCCTTTCCAAAGCTAGTGGTTGTAGCCCTCGCGCTCGATCTGTCCGAACTCCAAGCAGTCGATATCGCCGTCGAAGAGGCACTCAAACAGCTCGACTTTATCGACTGCGTTATCATGGCCGCAGGGTGGCTCGGAGATCAAGTGATAGATGAGCGAGATCCAGAGCGCGTAGCCCATGCGCTCACGGTTAACTTCACCGGACCCGCAATGGCGCTAACGCGATGCGTAGAAAGATTAGAAGATCAGGGGTACGGACTCATGATCGTGTTATCCTCGGTGGCAGGCGAACGCGTACGAAGATCGAACTACATCTATGGAGCCGCCAAGGCAGGGCTAGATGGCTTCGCGCTTGGGCTTGCTGATCGTCTGCATCCGAAGGTAAAGGTAATGGTAATCCGCCCAGGTTTTGTCACTACAGCGATGACACGATTGCTACCGAAGCCTCCACTGGCGACCACTGCCGAACGTGTCGCCAACGACATCATGCAAGCTATCAGCAGTGGTGCCACGATCGTTTGGAGTCCTCGCTCCATGCGGACTATCATGGCGATCTATCGCCACCTTCCCCGCCCCTTAGCC
>DAHXNM010000014.1 GCA_027365375.1 Ferrimicrobium sp.
GTTGATTGACAACGCTGTGCTGGGAGTGCGAGCCTTGGTTGTAGTCGCCTTTTGCGTAGTGTTTGGCCTGCTCGCTGCTTGGCCACAAGCAGTGAGCGTCACGGCCGAGAGGACCAGCACTAACTTTGGATACCTCTCAAGTCGAGTACGCCCAACAAGTCGTGAATCATAGCTGCTCATAACGCACATCCACAGCTAGTACAAGAGCACAACGTAGCAACCGAACAATACGCGCAGCCATAGGAACCAATGAGCCGCGCGCGAGTCGGCGCAGTCAGGTCGGTAATCCGCGGAGCAGATCCGATCCCGCATGGGTCCCCACCGCACGTGTAACCACAAACCTGGGTGCCGCAGGAACAACCACTCCCAGAGCGCTGACATGGACCGACATCAACTACCTCAAGCTGAATCATTGCCTGATTACCACAGAGAGAAATAGAACAGATCTCCGCATTGAAGTGGACACTGATTTGTGCAACCGTTGTCACAGTTCTGATCATTGTAAATGTAGGGCCAAGCAGCCTGCGAGGAGTTTAAGGTATTGCAGAGCCCGCACGCGCCTGCTTTGTTGCCGCAATTGAAATATGTGGCATTCCCGTTCGTGTACCTGTAGCACGTAATATTCTCGGGAGTTAACGCGACCGTGAGTATACCGCTTTGTACTTGCCCACCGACGACAGTTGCGCCCATCTCTGCGTCGGTTTGGGTGACGTAGTTGACTTCCGTGGCGGTGACCTTTCCGCCGGTCTTGTATCCAACGATACGTGCGCCAACTATTGTCGCCGATGGTCGGCCCAACGTGTTCTGGATTGCATTACGCCAGAGAGTCGAGTTCGTGGTAGAAACTTCCATCTCGCCTATTGAAGGGTGCCCAGGTACATGGGGAATTACGGTTAATGACCGGTCAGTTTGGGATAGAACAACAGAGTCGTACGCAACTTCATTCACCCAGCCCATCTGGAGCACTCCGGGTGTCATGGAGCGGACGACCATGTCATCGCCTATGGAGGGCAGACCACCACGGAATGCGCCATTTCGCCAGATTTCGGAACTCGAGTTCAGCGTTACCTTCTGAACTGGAAGTCCATCGCCGAGATCAATTGAAAGTGCATTCGACGCGGCGCCCACCACCGTTCCCTGGAAGGCTGTTGCGGTCGCGAAGTCAGGCATCAACCTAGATGCGGTTGAGTTGACTGAGCTCGCGTAGGCTTTCGGCGCATTCAGGATGTTCGGGATGATTACCGACCCGGCTCCAGCCGCTAAAGCGCCGACCAGAAATTCGCGCCTGCTTATACCGGAACGCTCTTCAAGACCTTGTCTGGCCTTTGGTTCATGCCCGGATATTAAGTCGACTACCCAGTTTTTCATCATGTCCCACCTTTCGGTCTATCGGTAAATTGCTCTATCCATTTGCAACCACTAAAACTGCACCCGTATCGTCGTCAATGAGTGCACCAAGAAATCGAACGCCCTCTGAATTCTGCTTACCCTGGAAGAGAACACTCAGATGTCTTGTCGTGGCGTTGGCACGAAATGCGAATAAAACAGTGTCGTTTTCCAGCCAGTAATCTGGTTCTACGGTTCTATCAATATGAGGCTGCAAGGTGTCCCACGAGTGACTCCTCATGAGAAAGTTAGAGGCCGGGTCCTTCTTCGAGAGCCGCTTTCTCATTACCCGCCTATCAATAGCACGATTGAGCTCCTTTGCCTCTGGCGATAGTTTCCACAGGATCGTAGTTAGGCCTGCTGCCGCTACACATTTCGCTATCACGAAATTCCACGGAACGTTATCGTCGACTCTGCACGGATTTGTCCGAATAGCCATAAGGGCAATAGCCACCATGAATGCGCTACGCAGCCTCGACTCCTTGACCATTGATTGGCTCAGGTTGCCGAAACATCCACAACTTGCGGCAGGCTCTCGCCGAACTCCGTATTCGATGGATGCCAAAGCACTGATGGAAAGAATCATGGAGCCACTTCTAACGATCCGTGATTTACTATGAAAGAGCTGTCCAAGTCCCACTGCCAACTCTGTCGTACCCAGGGCTTGCTCAGCCGCGCGCACCGAGAACTGATCCGTAAAGCCCGACCTCGCGAGAAGCTTTCGAAGTAGAGAGTTCGGATCGCTAGTAGTCAGTACCTTGGCAGCTCCAGATACGCAATACATCAAGCCTCCGGCAATCGAAGCACCGTCTGAGATTATGGATCCATAATCTCTAGAGGTCGACACAGGTAGTCTCATTCGAATTGTACGCGAAACGTAACGGTGATTCCATTTGATGTAAACCTCCCCGGAAAAGTCTCTCAAAAGATCGTAGCATGCATTTGCGAGAGTAACATCGAATAGTTGGGGTGTCTCAAGGTTGTTGCCCATACTCGCCACAGCCGGTCGGTTGATTCAGATCCCTGCTTCGACTGCCGGGTAATTTTCGAGCTTGGCGAAACCGATTGCCGTTACCTCGTCAGAATTGCACTTTAGCCTGGGCGAACTAACTCGTTCTGGCGATTGGCCTCGGATGAAATCCGTGTAGCTAGTACAACTGGCTGTTCGAAAGCAGGACAGCAATGGTCAGGTGTTCCATTGAGACCGAAGAACATGTCGATAGTGTTCGGGTGGGAACAATGAGACCAACACGGTCAACCAATGCTTAGGAGGATCTCCACGTGCACTTCACCCAACTTGTCACCCAACAATTGCGTCCGAGGACGTCCCGTCCAGTCCGAGGCTGTCTCACCGCCCTTGCTAAAAGACTTCAATGAGCTGCAAAAATAGGACAACCTTGGACACTATGATTACTGGCTCGGACAACTTCGTGCTGGCTTACAACCAGCAGGTCAGGGGTTCGAGTCCCTTAGCGCCCACCAGGTCAGGGCATGTGTCGTTGATTGGACTGGTCCAAGGGGCCATCAGAAAACCCAACAAGGTTTCTGAAGTTGGGGGTATCTGTGATGGGAAGCATGCGACTCGTAGTTCGACTGGACGCTTGGGAGCTGAACATTTTCATTAGACAGAGGGCCTCGGAAAGATCAAGCATCGCTACGTTCGCTTCCATGCTACGAGGATATTAGCTGAGTGTGAGCTCGCAAGGCTCGTGACTGAACGGGAGGAGAAGCCTGCACCTTATGGTCGAGCGAGTGCTTGCTTAGAACTCCTCAACCACTATCAACGATGCCATTGCCATATGGTGCGAGGACATCTAGGATGATCACCACTCAGCGACAGTTCGGCACTACCAAGAGATTTGGAGTCGATATATTCGCCGTAGCATTGGATGCGGGGCAATCTAAGGAGTGACCGGACCGTACGGGATCGCGAAGTACCTCCGATCCTCTAAAGATGCAGGAGTGGGGCCAAATAGGTCGATTGTTTTCAGCTAGTTCCGTCAAGCTGTTTCCAACAGCGCAAGTTGGATGTGGGAGGTGAGCAACCACCGACTCATTTCAGTTCCGCCACTATGGGTAAAACGGAAGGCACTGAAGTGGCTGGAGGGCGTAAAGAAAGGGAGTACCTATAGATGCGTAGGTATTTTGGAGCGGAAGGTTAGAGGGTGCGGATTTGGATTTCACTTAGTCGTTGGTGCACTCGTGAACTCATGCTAACCGAGCTTTGCGGAGAGGGCTTCGGAGATGCAAATACCCTCGGGTTTTTGTGGAGTACCAAGTCTAATACCCCGGGGTATATGCTAACATTTGTCTATGGTTGTGAATGAGGGGCAGGTTGCTGAGGCGGTCCGTCGAGATAGCCCTTGGTGGCGAGACGCTAACTGGGCGTTGGCTGATCGAGATATGCGCGACGTAGAGACATCGCAGATTGGCTACTATCCCTCATGTCTGGACGATATCCGTTTCGGCGGTCTCTATATGCTCTACGGTCCTCGAAGGGTTGGCAAGACTGTGTTAGTAAAGCGTTCGGTCCAGGCACTTCTTGACCAGGGCGTCAACCCATTGCAGATTGTACGTGTAACCGTAGATGGCTGGCAAGCAAATCGGCTCGGGACACTGTACGAGTATGTGGTAAGAGTCTTAACGAGTTCAGTAGGCGTTGGGAGGAGATACTGGTTTATCGATGAAGTTACCGCATGCCGTGGGCAGTGGTGGTCGACATTGAAGAACCTCCGAGACAATACGCAGTTCGGTGAAGATTGCGTTGTACTGACGGGTTCGTCTAACCAAGAACTCGACGAGGCAATCAAAGCGTTTGCCGGTCGCCGGGGACCCGTCGCTGATCCTGACAGGTGTCTACTGCCGATGGATTTCGGCGAATTCTGCCATAGTGTATCGGTTGATGTGCCACGCGTTGACGGCCTTCGCGCGGATGAGTTGATGTCTAACCGGGCTCGCGAGACGTGGTTAGCGCTTGCTCCTTACACCGATGACTTGGTGGCTGCTTGGCAAATGTACCTAGAGGTCGGTGGATACCCAAAGGCTGTAGCGGATTGGCGTCGAGCTAATCAGGTTGAGGTGCCGACGTGGCAGGCACTGTGGGATGTGGTGCGAGGTGACGCTGTCACCGGTGGCATGAATGAGGTGGTCCTTGGTGCTGTGATCAACGGTATCGAGATCCGATTATCAAGTCTTACTTCAGTTAGCGGCTTTGCGGAGGAGGTCGGGGTGGCTCGGGAGACTCTCATCAAGCGCATCGAGGCTCTCGTCAGTGCCTTCCTCGTCTGGCGCATTCCCAGAGCTGACAATAAGGGGCGTGCAGACCTCCGCAAGCAGGAAAAGCTCTACTTCCTTGATCCCCTCGTCGCCAAACTACCACAGCTCGTCTTGGGTCGAGATAGAGTCGACGTTACTCGCTTGAACGAGCAGCAGCTTGGCGTATCTTTACTCCAGTGGAATGAGAGAGTACACCCTGGTTCAGTTCGGTCCGGGAGTTGGATCACCCATTATCGTAACGATAAGAGCGAAATTGATTTCGTAGGTATCTGTGCAGATACGAGGACTCGCATGACGCCGATCGAGGGCAAGTACGTCTCGGATTCGTGGAGACAACAGGCGTTAAGTATGCGTAATTCGGCGATCGGCGGTGGTATATTGGCGACTCGTGACATCCTTGAAGTAACAGTGGGAGAGCCTGTGTGGGCAGTGCCCGCTTCTTTTGTGGCGTTTGCACTTTCTCTCTATTGAGCATCACCGTGATAGCCACCCAACTTTTCACCCAACAATTACGTCCGAGAACGTCCCGTCCAGTCCGAGGCTGTCTCACCGCCCTCGCCAAAAGACTTCAATGAGCTGCAGAAGTGAGACGTACTCGGACGCTATGACTACGTGCTCGGACAACTTGGTGCTGGCTTACAACCAGCAGGTCAGGGGTTCGAGTCCCTTAGCGCCCACCAGGTCAAAGGGTATACCGTCGACACGAATGCATAAAATCCCAACAGAAAACCCAACAAGGATTTCAAAGCTAGCGGATTTAATCGTAGGAGATGGGCACGTTGTGATTCAGCACGATACATTTGAAGTCCGAGTTTTCAGCGGAAAGAGGGACCAATAGTTGCTAACTGGAATGTTAGTTTTCGTAGGAGTGCAGCTAGCACTTTCGTCCCGACAGGTCGCCTATTAGCTTTATAACTGGCCGCTAAACAAAGCACCGGAGTTATACAGACGTGAGGCATGGCTTGCTACGCCGACTGCCCGACTGCAGATCCGCTAAGGCCCGACGATCGGGTAGCGACCTACTGAGTCGCCGTTACCCTCTAAGTTCCACGAGTTTTTCGCCATCTGCTAGTCGAGCAATAGCTAACGGCCAGAGTGGGGTGAGGATCCTTAGCAGTTCTGGGGTTCGGCAATTGGCCAAACGCAGCCTGAAACTACTCACGATACGGGACACGGTTCTCCCTTAAAACGAGGAGAATATAGGTATGG
>DAHXNM010000020.1 GCA_027365375.1 Ferrimicrobium sp.
GCCAGCGTAGGAACGGCCCCTGTGCCGAGCGTACTAGCACACCAACTGCGAACAAGAGCGCGACAGGCATCGCCCAATGGCCAAGAATATGTTGATGATCGAGGCGGGCAATGGGTACGTTCCCTAGTTTCATCAGGACAAGTAGGAACGCTATTGTGATCAGTGCATCCCCGAGGATAAACGCCTTCACCAACACCACAGCGCTAGTACGACGACCGCTCCATGCGAATGCGATCAAGTAGCAAAGTCCAGCCAACAACCATCCAAGCATAAGGGTAGCGACATTGCTAGCAGCGACCACCGAGACAATAGCAGTCAATACTCCTGAGACTGCGATAGTTACCATTGGCAACTCTTGGACTCCGTGTAGATACCGGTTGGTAAAGGAGATGACCACGGCACCCACCACTAAGACGGTGACAGACCAAAGCAGCGCTAAGGGAGTGAAGCGCAACCCAAACTCGATCGACATGACTCGGATATCGAGACTGGCTGGTCGAGTTGGGAGCGCGATAACGAAGCTGGCTACAGAGATCCAACTCGCGATGGCAACCAGGCGGGCAGACCAAGATGGGCAGACAACACAACAAACCATCGCCACAACGGGGACACCGATGAGAGCCGCTAACAGAAGAAAAGCCATGACGCTGGTCACGACAGAACGCACCTTTTCACAAAGAACACTATACACGTTCTAGAATTCGTGTATTCGATCTCTGATCATATTTTACTACGGCCGACACCAATGCTGAAACTTCGAGAAAAACCTGCTACTATCCTCCCGTGGAACCAGTGCCAACTACCCAGCGACATTGGACCTTCCTGTCGAATCATGGGCACGTCCTAATACTTATCGCACAGGATGCTGAGATACGCGGTCGCGATATAGCCAGCAGAGTTGGTATAACAGAGCGCGCCACACAAGCTATCATCGCAGACTTGGTAAATGCTGGCTATGTAGAACGCGAGCGCAGAGGACGCCGTAATTATTACCAGGTAAACCTAAATCTCCCCTTGCGCCATACCGTAGAGGCACCACACACCATCGGTGAGCTGCTAAAGGTGCTCGGTTCACTCTGACGATCATCGCATCTGTGAGCACCGGATCTGGCTAACGTTACGGCTCGATAAGGTGAATGACGGAGGGATCGCCATCAAAAAAAGGACTGAGTAACTTTCGCCATTGGACATAGGCGTCTGAAAGTCGAAATCCATCCATATGATCCTCGATCCGGTCCCACTCCACTCGCAAAACAAAGGTCGATGGAAGTTCGATCACTCTACTGATGACCGCACTCCTGCAGCCCGGGTACCGTGACAGGTGAGGACGTGCTGCGAGATAGGCTTTATAAAACGAATCCTCTTTACCTGCTAGCACGTGAAACGTCGCCACCTCAGTAACCATATTCCTACGCTAGCCGAGTTAACGACCCGAGCCAGTCCGGCATTCTGGCTACGCCACCCCTTGGTGAAACGAACGATCCGACTCGCCCGACGCCAATGGTTAACCAGAATGGCTCTTAGAACGAGAGACGTCGTCCGCTCGGAAGGACCTTGTGAAAACTGGATCAAGACGATTAAGCGCACCACTCGCCTCATAGAGAATCAGAACGGGGCATCGCCTATCCGCAGACATGCACGCCAGTGGGAAGCAGACACGGAATAACAGCTATAGCTAACCATCTCTACTGGCTGGACCTGGCTCTGATAGTGACTATCGTTACCAACGATTCCGAGATTCGACGCGAGTCGCCCGTGGTGACAGGAATCTTAGGGTCGAACACGACGGATGCCTACTGCACAGAGGCACGTGGGCCTAGCCTCGAGACCAGTGAGGGCAACGCTACGCGCCCCCCCAGAGGAAGAATGTTACGATCGCCATGAACCATAACGCCAATTGGATTCAACTTGAGACACCCGACGCACCTTCGCCTCGGGCGGGCGCGGCAATCGCCTACGACGAAGTGCGAGCGAACGTCGTCCTCTTTGGTGGATTCAATGCTTCGCAAGGTAGTCATAGTGAAACCTGGATATTTGATGGATCTAACTGGACCGAAGTCGATCCCGCAAGGCGACCCTCAGAACGAGCGACCAACAACTTGTGCTGGTGCCCGCGTAGTGAGCAGCTAGTGCTCGTCACCGGAGTCAGGTTTTCTCCAACAGGTGGCCATAATCCGATCACTGGTGGGCGAGTATGGTCAGAGCACAATCTGGGCGACACCTGGATCTTCGACGGCGAGAGCTGGCAGGAGCTAAGGCACTCTCGGTATCCGAGCTATGCTCATCAGGCGAGCGCAACTCTGCTTCAATCTGGTCAAGTGGTCACCTTTGGCGGTATCATAGCTGGTCCAAAAACCATAATAGGTGTGTTTTTGCCACGAGAGCAAAGGGACTCTCCATTCGTAGACGACACCTGGATCTTTGACGGCGAGAACTGGCAGGAACTCGACCTGGAAACTCGACCCGCTCATCGCCAATTTGGGGTGATGTCGTCTCACCCAGACGAACGAGGTGTTCTGCTCTTCGGTGGTCATGGTGGCGAAGGGAACCCTCATCTCCTTGGCGACACCTGGATCTTTGACGGCGAGAGCTGGCAGGAACTTCATCCTCTGACGTCACCTTCACCGAGACGGGCGGCCGGCATGACCTATGACCACCTCAGCGGTAATGCGATCCTCTTCGGTGGTCATGGTGGCGAAGGGAACCCTCATCTCCTTGGCGACACCTGGATCTTTGACGGCGAGAGCTGGCAGGAACTTCATCCTCTGACGTCACCTTCACCGAGACGGGCGGCCGGCATGACCTATGATGCGATGAACGGACAGGTCATCCTTTTTGGAGGTAGAGGCGACAACGAATACCTCGACGATACTTGGATTCTGGACCTCGACGGATGACTAAATCTGTTGAATGCCCTCTAAACGGGTAAGTGGTTCCGATCCGCCAGCTCTAGAGATCAAAACTGTGGCATCCTCCCGCCCTTAGGGACGGGGCTACCCAAGCTGCTCGCGCAGCTTTAGGCGTGATGATACGCTTCACTGGGTCGCTGTGCTTGTTAGCGTGCGAATGCTCATGTTGTATATTATGGATCGAGGGTCTGACAGTCTTGACTTCGGAATCTAATCGAAGTCGCTCGAGGTCGCTCTTACAGACGGGCTTGCGCTCCTATTTAGTCAACGACGGAAGAAGCGACGCGGCCTGGCTTCGGATGCCGTCGTATTCACTGCACATTGGCAACGATCCGATTTGGGAACATGTCCCAGCACCTGCTCTATATGGGCACCACAACCCGCCCAGGTTGGCTTCTTACACTGCTTACACGTTACTGCTCTGCACATACCCCATACGGTATATTTGGATGATAGCAAGCTCTGCCACCTATTCCAAAACTTTGGCCGATATAAGAGTGTTCGCCGCAACCACGCTGAATCAGTAGAAATGGCATAGTCCGTCTTGACGCCTAAAGTAGAGATGTGGTCCATGCCGCTCATAACGACAGTCGCGAGAAGCGGCATCTACGCGATCGCATCCACTGGCGACGAGTACTCACCTGTGCTCTCCTTTGGCTACTAGGCATCGCAATCACCGTAGGCATTACTAGTGTCATTGTCCAATTCTGCTTGCTTGAGGATCCAGCGTTTTTGGTCAACTGGTACGCCTGGCTAACGGTAGACGTTATCGTGGTGATAACCGCAATCGGCCTTCACAGACGATCTCGAGCGTTGTCAAATGGCGTCAGCACTGGTGTTCTCGGGCTGACGATAGGCATCGCAATGCTCGCGATCGGACAGATGACGTGGCATTACCAGCTGACACCATCTCACCCATCGGTCGACCACCATCCGAGCATCGACGCAATCTTCCTTGGATCCTACTGGCGCACTCCGCTTGGCCGAGCACAGGCTGCCAACGAGCTCACAGCTTTTCATGTATACAACTCCAGCGGCTGGTGGCACCTCCTGGGCACTTACGGTGTAGCCCCACTCCAATTGACTAGCTGCGCCGTCGTCGGCACTCGCCTCCGTGTGCATTCACTTGCCCAGCTGGTCAGTTCAGCAGCGCTTGCGACTGGTACAACCTGTCCAGGATCTATCCCACTATCCAAGCGAGATGAATTGGGAGTTCATAATCCACCTGAGGTCGTCATCTTCGCTGGCCCAACGCAGTTTCTTGGCCAACATCTCTCCGAGAGTGGTTGGAACTTCCTTACTACCGTGACTCACCACCAAGTACGTGCTGTCATCGTCCTCGATGGTTCACTAAAAATTGCCCAAGGGTCAAACGGCAAGCTGGCGGCCATAACTCCCGTAGAGGACAGCACGCTCACCCTCTCTCACGAACTTGCTGAGAGTGCCACCAGTCTCGGAAAGAGGTCGATCAGCGTTGCGGCAAGCCCACTGTCGCGATTCACGATCACGACAGGAGCCACAATTCTGTACGCGCTCAGTTCGCAGTGGGGAAACATATCTCAGTTCTTCAACTCACAACCAACTGACATCTTGCAACTGGCTGACGCATGCTCCCCAGGTCAACCAGCCTTCGTCCCATCTCCAGCTACGTCCTACCGCTTTTCTGATGGCGTCGGGATGGTATCACTACTGAACAGATCCGGCAACAGCTGCGACAACATCCACCATGGCTCGGTTATTCGGTTTCCAGCGCCTTAGAGCACTTCGAACAGGCGTAGGCACTCTCCACTACACTGTTGAGTAGTTACCTGCCAGCGGCACAGTCAGCGGTGGGGTGTGCCAACTAATAAGGGGAAACCATGGAGAGCATTTTACGTCGCCATGAACCAGCGACTCCCATAGGCTCGAAACCAACAGGAGACTCAGTGGAGGTCAGTCTCTATTATGAGCCATCGGCCACCGAGACAGAGTATGCACAGCTGCTCTCCTACCTCAGGAGTCATGGCGTAGAGGTCGGGGCCGAGAGCCCGCTCAGACACCACCTCAGCCTTCGAGCAAGCGTGGAGGTGCTCAACGCCCTCCTTGGGATCAGCCTCACTGAGTTCGTTGACAGTGAACTCGGTAATTTTTTTGCGCCGGACCAAGAACCGGTGCTGCCACCAGCCCTCTCGATAGTCACAGCAATCCTGGGTCTCGATTCGGCAGCTCAAGCTCGTCCGCGCTTTCGCCCCGCTACAAAACCGACACTCAGCTACCTACCCACCCAAGTCGCCAAGGCCTACGACTTCCCTACTGCATCCGCCGTCGGCCACTCGGTCGCCATCATAGAACTGGGAGGCGGCTTTCGCCAGGCCGACGTGACCAATTACTTCACAACTCAGAACCTGCCGGTCCCCACAGTCACCGCTATCAGTGTCGATGGAGGGGCTAACAGCCCGACTACCGCTAACTCCGCCGATGCCGAAGTCATGTTGGATATCGAGGTCCTGGGATCCGTCGCTCCAGGAGTGAAGATCGATGTCTACTTTACCCCAAACACCGATCGCGGGTTCATAGACGCCGTTTCAGAGGCGAGTGCGCCCACCGGTCCGATGCCAGATGCAATCTCGATCAGTTGGGGTGGACCCGAATCCACCTGGTCCAAGAGTTCGCTTTCGCTTATGCAGTCCGTGATTGCAGACGCTACCGCCAGGGGCATCACTGTTACCGTTGCTGCTGGCGACAATGGTTCATCCGACGGGCTCACTGATGGACTAGCTCATGTCGACTTTCCAGCTTCCGCTCCCAATGCGCTTGCGTGCGGTGGGACTCACCTCGACATCACCAGTGCTGGGACGATAGCAGCTCAGACCGTCTGGAACGACACTGCGATCGGTGACGGGGCAACAGGTGGCGGAGTGAGCTCCTTCTTTCCGCTGCCAAATTATCAGGCAAACGCCAACGTCCCCCCATCCACCAATCCTGGGGGTTCTGTTGGCAGAGGCGTGCCGGATGTCGCCGGCAACGCCGATCCACAGACTGGTTACCAGATTCTCGTAGACGGCTCGGCTATCGTCGTCGGTGGAACAAGCGCTGTGGCTCCTCTCATGGCCGGACTCATCGTTCAACTTGCTGTCGCCACCACAACACGTCCGGGGTTTGTGCAGCCGACGTGGTATCCCCTCGAACAATCAACGCGCACTACCAAGACTCCTGCTTTCTTCAACATCGTCCAAGGCAACAACGGCGCCTACGATGCAGGTCCTGGCTGGAACCCATGTACCGGTCTTGGGTCACCGTATGGGGGTAGGTTGGATCAGCAAAACTCATGATGCGCCCAGAAGACATGCAGGGAGAGTCGCTCTTCGACAGCCTTATCCCTCAAGCAGAACAACGCGAACTTGACGCCGAGCGTAAAAATGCAGATCAGCGCATCGTCAACCTGTCTCGTGGGAGCGCGTTGTTTGGAACAGCCCTTGTCATCCTTTTCCTGATCGAGGTGCTCACGGTACCGATCATGTCACACGCCGTTGCCTGGCATATCGCCGTTGGCCTAATTGCGGTTCCACTCATCGTAGGTAAACTTACCTATAGTTCAATGCGCTTCATCGGCTACTATCGTGGCGACGAGCGCTATCTGAAGGCTGGCGTTCCCTGGTTCCCACTCCGAATCTTGGCACCCTTTTTAGTGATCACAACGGTCCTAGTAATCGGCAGCGGTGTTGAACTCGACGTAGCCGGCCCCACATCTTTCTCAGCAACCTTCCTCGCACCAGCTCATTTCTTACTCTCGGTCGTCTGGTTCCTCTTAATGGCGTTTCACGTGGCGGCCTATGCCAACCGAGCCGCACGCTCCACCATCAAAGATATGTCGTACCGACTGACCAAACCACGGCCGACAAGTTCACGCTCACGAGTTGCTATCTTTATCGCTACATGCGCGATAGGCATAGTTTTGGCAACACAATTCCAGGGCCCGATCAGACGATGGGAGGCCGCGTTCAACTCTCCTAACAGCACGAACCCATCGCAGCTGACCCATCCTCCGAAGCAGTACTACAACCCATCTTCGTTAAAGCGGGGGGAAGAACGACAACGACTGCATGAACAGTTAGGACTGCACAACCGCAAAAAGAGCGGCTAAAACACTAGTCCTGGATCGCAATCACTCCACTCTAGGAGCCAGCCGAACCGATCACCACGGCAGTCCACTCAGATGATGTAATCACCGGTTGGATTTCCATCAAAGCCAGAGGCCAGACGAAGACGCATCGGTGTCTCTAGGTTGGTGATCTCCGCATCTGTTCCAAGATCATTGATCGATTCGCAGAGGCGTGGATCGCGCTTAACTACCTTGGCCGGTACTCCAACTATGACTGAGTGTGACGGCATCGACTCAAGCACTACCGCATTCGCACCAACACTCGAATCCTCGCCTATCACTACTGGTCCGAGGATCTTGGCGCCGGCACCAACGATAACCCGATCACCCAGAGTTGGGTGTCGCTTACCTCGCTCTAGACTTCTCCCACCAAGGGTGACCCCATGATAGAGAGTGACGTTTGCTCCAATCTCGGCCGTCTCGCCGATGACGACACCTGTCGCATGATCTATGAAGAGCCCAGATTGGATCTGGGCTCCCGGATGAATCTCGACTCCTGTCAGCGTTCGTGTCACCATCGATATCGAACGCGCCAGCAGCCGGTGTCCAGCTAGCCAAAGCGGATGGCTGAGTCTCCAACCCCAAAGAGCGTGAACACCAGGATACGTAAGTGCAACTTCGAGCACCCCATTCGCCGCCGGATCTCGATCGAGGGCGGCCTGTATATCCTCGCGCAAGTTTCGCAACATCTAATCTCCCAAGTCGGCAAAGAGTGGCGTAGACAGGTAGCGCTCCCCAAAGGAAGGAATGATAACGACGATCAGCTTGCCTGCGTTCTCAGGTCGCTTCGCCAACTCCAGCGCCGCGTAGGTAGCGGCACCCGAAGAGATACCTACGAGAAGTCCTTCTTCTCTGGCCATTCGGCGTGCGTACTCAAAGGCTGCCTCATTCGAGACCGCCACTATCTCGTCGACGACCTCACTATCGTAGGTCTTTGGAACAAAGCCAGCACCGATCCCCTGAATCGGGTGTGGACCTTTTTGGCCACCGGAGAGTACAGGCGACGCCTCTGGCTCGATCGCAACCATCCGAAGGCTAGGCTTGCGAGGCTTAAGTGCCTCACCAATACCACTAATGGTTCCACCAGTACCAACGCCAGCTACCACGATGTCGACTTGACCATCGGTATCTGACCATATCTCCTCCGCCGTAGTCGTTCGGTGAATGGCCGGGTTCGCCGGATTCTCAAATTGTTGCAACATGACATAGGTCGGATCAGACGCAACTAGTTCGGTCGCCTTAGCAATGGCTCCTCCCATCCCCTCTGGCCCTGGTGTCAAAACTAGATCTGCGCCGAACGCTCGCAACAACATGCGACGCTCACGGCTCATCGTCTCTGGCATAGTGAGAATACAGCGATATCCCTTGGCGGCACAGACCATCGCGAGCGCGATTCCCGTATTACCGCTAGTAGGCTCGACGATCACAGAATTTTGGTTAACTCGACCATCAGCGATCGCCGCCTCAAGCATGGCGACTCCAATTCGATCTTTAACACTGTTGCCCGGATTAAAAAACTCAAGCTTGGCTACGACCGTAGCTCCGCAACCCTCTGTCAGCCTATTGAGACGAACCAGAGGAGTACCCCCTACCAACTGCGTAACATCATCAGCGATCTTCATGCGACCTCACTTCCCTTCTTCTAACACAACGAGAACGATACTCGATTAATTCCGACTATTTCGATAGCATTTACTCCGTACCCTAGCAGCTTCGCCCGTCTTTCGAGCCCTAGCTTTGCCAGCTTGGTGGGAGTTGTGGCTGGGCATATCTCCTCCACGAGATCGCATTTCGTGGTCGTTTGGTCTCGATCCAGCATCAACACAACTCAGCGATCATCACAGGCATATCCTCGCACGCCAACGCCTTCATTAGGGGTTCGATGCTTGCAACAATCATCGCCTCCAATGGACGCTATCTATAGCTCTCCGTGCCATTGAATCGTAAGCCCAGGGAACAACTGCTATCAACTTAGAGAGGTTGGTAATCTGGCCGAGGCGAAACGGTTGGCGCACCTAACCTGGCGAGCTACGCCTCGAAAGGGTGCGAGCGACGAGGGTCCCGAGAATCAAAACCAGCAATCCGTAGATCCCCAGCAGCCCGGTCGTCCTAGCTCCAAAGGCAGCGGTTGCGATACCTGCTGCAATGGCAAAATCACGAATAGCTACCGGCATAACAATTCCGATACGAACCGACTTCGATGTACCAAATGACAACGCCGCACCGATAAGTGAGCAACCTATCACAAACAGGATCAACAACAATGTACCAATTAGGTAAGCAGCCTCAGGAACCACCTGGCTCGCCACCTCCCAGATGAGCATCAACAGAGCCAAATTACCGACGATTGCCCCGATGGCCCGCGTAATCCCGGTTGGAACCAATCTGGTCCCAACTCCCACCCCTAGAAGCAAAGGAATAGCAACCACTAGCACCAACGTTCCTGCAAGTCCGGTCGTGTCGAGATGTGAAGCATGCGCAAACAACGTGAGTATCGGACCGGCCATCGCAATGGTGATCAGCGTAGAGGCAAGCACCAACGCTGCTGCGGTCACTACATCACCGGCACCCAACCCAACAAGTGCAAGCGAGGCCACCTCGCTCGGAGCTACCCCCACGGCCAACATGGCATCGCGCAACTCACCGCTGACGAGCCGGCTCAACCCCCACGCAAATAGCGGGAGGAGGACACTGCTTGCTGCCAAAACAGCTAGCAGGCGCCACCGAGATCGTTGGACCGCCGCAAAGCTCGCAAGATCGACCGTCAGCCCTGCGGTGAACACCAAGACCGCGAGCGTAATATAGACAGAATCACCCCGGTCCAATGCGCTTCCAGGAGCTGGAAGCCACAAGGCAAAGGCGCCAACGAGGAGCACGAGATATAAGGTCCAACGCTCCATTCGTGCCCGAATCGAGCTTATCAATCTGTCGATTGACACTACCTGCCCACTAGTCGTGTCTATCCATGAGTCTCTCGATCACCAGTGATCCTGCTCAGGCGAGCAGGCCGCCGCTGACGTCGATTGTCAAAAATCAAGCCAAGAATTGCGACGATGACCCCTATCCTGAGGGCAACATCTGCGAGATTGAAGGTCGGTGGATAGAAGGAGAGGTGGATCCAATCGATCACCGGCGAATTAAAGGGCCCCTCAGACCCAGTTAACCGGACCAGCAGATTGCCAACGCCACCTCCAATCGCTAGAGCAACTCCGAACCGAGTGACCGGAGTCGTTTTGCGTAATAGGACGCCAAGCACCGCCAGAAGGAGAACCTCTCCAGCCTCAACTAGCCACTCGTGTCCTTGACCCAACCCAAAAGCCGCTCCAGTGTTGTAGACGATATGAAGCACAATCACGCCGCCCAAGAGAGATGGCTCTCGACTGCGTAGGTAGGCATTCGCCCAAGCTGTCGTAGCAAGATCAACGCCAACGGTGGCTAGGCCAGCGGTCAGTGGCCATACCCAGTTAGATCTAGCTAATCGTGGTCGCCGAATCAGTTCGATAGACAGCTGGGCCTCCCTTTGTCGTAACAGCCACTTTTAGGCTAGACAGCGTGTGCGGCGGATGCGCAATCTCGCTCAGCTCTTAACGCTGTGATAACACTAACCAGGATCACACGCCTCCACCCCTTACACAGTCTCATCCCAAAGCAACCTGGGTAGTCGATCAGCAGCTGTCGGGTACGGCGAGATCGGCGCACAATTATCGAACTTGCCAACTACGTGAGCAAATTTTACAACCACAAGTGCTACTCGAAATTAGCGACTAGCACCGGCTCGTGATACAGCCGCCTTGGTGTCGTCTATTCTGATCGAATGACTACGTCGCGGTGCTATCCGACACTATTGCTGTGCAACTGTAGCGGGGAGAACTAATGTTGAAGGAATTCAAAGCCTTTCTGATCCAATACAACGTCATCGGACTCGCGGTCGCGGTCGTCATTGGAGCTGCAGCCGAGGCGCTTGTGCAGTCGTTAGTCACCAACATCATCACTCCGTTGGTGACCATCCCCGGTAAAGTCAACTTTAGCAAGCTCGCATTCCACCTGGGTGGGAGTGTCTTTCGTTACGGTCAAGTGATCAATGCGCTGATCTCGCTTGTGATCATCGCCTTCGTGGTCTTCTTCTTGATAGTTCGGCCACTTGGCAAACTACAGAACAAGTTCCAGAACTCAGCCTCTCCCACTACGACCTGTCCAGCATGTCTGAGCAGCATCCCACTCAAGGCGACCAAGTGCGCCTTCTGTACCATCGACCTCCCTGCGACGACCTCCTCGAGCCAACCTCAAGAGACTTGAGCTTGTACGTAGAGTGCCCCAGCAACCTCGGCTAGCTGCTCGGCAAAACCCAAACGGAAGCCGTTCGACTCTATGTCCACCACAACCGCGTCGAGCTTCGCATCCCCAAGGCGTCGGGCCTCGTCAAGCGCTGCAACGAACGGATCTACGCCATCTGCCTCATTCGGGCGTGCATCGGTCAACACGACCAAAAGCGGCTCTGTTCCGCGACGTCGTAGGTCGAGGGCAAGTCCACGACCGGTAGCGAGTCCACGAGCCAACGGAGTTCTTCCAGCACGCTCCAACCCAAGCAACCTGGTGCGAGCAACCTCAAGCGACCGCGTAGGCCGCAGACTAACCTGCGCGCTGTCACCACCGAAGGAGACCACCGCTACCTGCGCGCGCTCCCGATAGGCCGTCCCGAGCAGCTGTTCGATCGCCTCGCCGACCAGAGCGGTGGCTTCGCGACCCGCGACCGACGCCGAGACATCGACCACGAATATCACGCAGCGCTTCAACGCACGCTCGATATCAACGTAACGGATATCCTCGATCTCCAACCCACCCTCGCCAGCGCGTTCCAGCCGAGCCACGATCGTGCGAATGAGTGAGAAGGCTCCAGGCCGACGCGCCTCATGGAGGCGAGCCGTCTCTGCCCCCTGTCCCTCCACGCTTCCCACCAGCCTCGTCAGCGACGCTAGACGTTCGCCAAAGTTCGGAGGCTGCTCGCTGGGAGTCTCGGTGTCACCCTCCCCCTGGTTGTTGGGAGCGCGATCAGTGCCCTGACCGTCTCGGTCAACCTCGTTACCCTCAGAGACCTGAGGCTCACTCTCTTTAGACCCAGCTTCGACTTTGGGCTGTGGAGGAGTATTGGTGTGCTGGGGAACTTGTCGCTGTCTGTGTAGAGTGATCATCTCAATAACTCGCTCCACATCCTCGGCACCCACGCTATCTCTACCGTGAAGAGCGGCGTGCGCCCTGGCAGCCTTTGCGACGGCTACATCAGCACGCAACGATCCAATACCGAGCTCCACGCAGCGGAGCGCTATCTCGTCGAGCTGAGGATCGAGCGACACCTTCGCGAGGAGAGCTCGAGCCTCGCCTATCGACCCTCCCAAGCTCGGATCCTCATCGATCATATCCAGTCCATCGATATCGGTATCGAGGTCGGCGTATATCCGACGTCGTAAGGCGAGTTTTCGTTGCTCAAACTCCATCAACGGATCCACCTGCACGATCATGGCAAAACGATCGAGTAACTGTGGACGTAGCTCGCCCTCCTCCGGGTTCATGGTCCCAATTAGCGAGAAGCGTGCCGGCTGCACGACTGAAAGAGCGTCGCGCTCCACGCGATTTACCCCCGTCGCAGCCGCATCCAGAATAAGGTCTACGACATGGTCGGCGAGCAGGTTGATCTCATCAATGTAGAGCACCCCACCGTTTGCCATCGCGAGCAATCCATCATGAACCCGTACCTCACCGTCAGCGAGGACAGATGCGACATCGATACTACCCTTCACGCGATCCTCAGTCGAGCCGAGTGGGATCTCAACGAAGGGAGCTCCATCGCCGAGCATGGAAGCCAACCCGCGAGCCAGTGTCGTCTTTGCCGACCCCGGTGGACCAACCAGGAGGACCCCACCAATAGTCGGATCAACCGCGAGGAGCTTCAGCGCTAGCTTTGCCTCCGGCTGACCAACAACACCATAGAAGGAGAGTTGATTAGTCATCTTCCACTCTCCTCCAGATCGCCCTCTACACCTACGATAGTTCGACGCAGATCGGCTACTCTCTGCTTGGAAGCAGCCCACATACCGCGTTCATGAGCCTCGAGCAATCGCTCGCAGATCGACACCAATGCAGTCGGATTGACCTTAGCGAGGAACTCCTGCCGAGAGGCGTCTTTAACGTAGCTATCATGCACCGCGTCGTACATCCAGTCCTTCGCAACATGGGCGGTTGCATCGTAGCCAAAAAGATAGTCAACGGTCGCTGCCATCTCGAAGGCACCCTTGTAGCCATGGGTCATCATCGCATCGAGCCACTTCGGATTCAAAACTCGAGAACGCACCACCCTCGCAGCCTCCTCCTCGATCCCACGCACCTTTGGCTGCTCAGGGTTGGCTGAATCCCCAAAATAGCCCCTTACTCCGGCGGCGCCCAAGGCCCGAGCCGCAGCGAGCATACCACCGTGCTCCTGAAGATAGTCGTCGGAGTCAAAAATGTCGTGCTCTCGATTGTCTTGTGCCTTATAGGCCACCTCTAATGTGCTGAGGCGTGCCTCGAGGAGGCTGCGATTTGGCACACCATATCCGCCGCGTGAATAGCTAAACCCGCTCCAGGTCAGGTAGACCTCTGAGAGATCCTGATCATCATGCCAGGATCGACTCTCGAGCAACGGCAGGATCCCCGACCCATACGACCGCGGTGATGGACCAAAAATCCTCTCCGTCATTCCTGCTTGCGCAACCGGATTGAGCTCGCCTTCTTCAACCTCCTTAGCCACGAGTTCAAAGGCCTCGTCAAGGAAATCTATCGCCGAGGGAAACGCATCACGAAAGAAGCCGGAGATTCGACAGGTAACGTCGACTCGTGGGCGGCCAAGCTCCTCGATGGGCACCAACGTCAACCCACTCACCCGATGTGAGATCGAATCCCACTCCGGTTGGACCCCCAACAACGCTAAGACCGTCGAGATATCATCACCTCCGGTTCGCATCGCCGCCGTACCCCACAGCACGACTCCGATACTGCGTGGGAATCGACCCTCGTGTTCAGCCTGGAACCGCTCGAGCATCGCATCTGCCAAACGCTGGCCAGTCAGAAACGAGATCTGGGTCGGCAACGATCTAGGATCGACCGAATAGAAGTTTCTGCCCGTCGGCAAGGCGTGCGCCATCCCTCGCGTTGGTGCTCCCGACGGCCCGGCGGCGACCGCTTGACCTGCCAAAGCAGCCAACACCGCGTCGACCTCACCTGTGGTCGCCGCCAAGTTGGGCACAAGCACCCTACCGATCCAGCTGAGCACGCCACGAAGCTCGCCGCTGACCGGGTATGTGAGCCCAAGCGAATGGCAGAACTGCTCGTCATCGAAGACTTCAATGGCGAAGTCGTGATCAGCAAAGGCCCACAAGAGTTCGGTGACCCGTTCGTCATCCTCGTCCACCTCGAGGCGGGATGGGGTCGACGACTTGGCCGCCACCAGCGGACGCAAGGCGATCGCGTCGAGCTGAGGAACTCTGGTAATGGCGACGAGCATGTCAATAAGTGCCTGACCAATCGGTGGGGAACCCAAAATATGGAGCCCACCTCGAATCAATGAGTCCTTCAGTTCACATAGGTAGCCATCTACATGCAGAAGGAACTCATCGAAAAGATCATGTTCGACACTTGGCGCATCGGTGACCCCCATGTCCTCATGGAGCTTGGCCTTCTCGATGAGCTCCCAGATCTGGGCTCGGATAGCCGGAAGTTTGCTAGGATCAAGCGCACTAATACGTTGATGTTCATCCATCAGCATCTCAAGACGAGCCAGGTCTCCGTAGCTCTCAGCGCGAGTCATCGGTGGGACCAGGTGGCCAATCAAGACCGCATGCGTGCGCCGTTTCGCCTGCGTTCCCTCGCCAGGATCGTTGATCACGAAAGGATAGACCACCGGCAAGGCCCCCAGAATGGTGTCGGGATAGCAGGTAGGCCCCATCCCCACCGACTTGCCCGGCAACCACTCCGCAGTTCCGTGTTTACCGAGGTGACATAGTGCATCGATATCGGCGACCGACTCCAACCAGTGATAGAACGCCAGATAATGGTGTGTCGGAGGAAGTTCGGGCGAGTGGTAGATCGCGATTGGGTTCTCGCCATAACCTCGTGGAGGCTGGATAGCTACGGTTAGGTTCCCAAACTGCAGTGCCGGGAACACGAGCCGATCATCCTCTAGGTAGATAGATCCAGGTGGTGGCCCCCAGCTCGCTATTACCGCCTGCTGGAGCTCCTCTGGCAGTGTTCCAAACCAGCTGGTGTAGGCAGCAACATCGAGGCCAATACCACCGTGTGCGCGTACGGCTGGATGCTCGTAATCGATCAGATCTCCGAGTTGTGCCATTAGCTCATTAGCATCGTCTCCCAACCCCTCAATCAGGTAGCCCTCGCTAGCCATCCGCTTGGCCAACACCATCAGACTCGCTGGTGTGTCGAGACCTACTGCGTTTCCGAGCCGTGAACGTTTGGTTGGGTACGCAGACAAAACCACGGCGATGCGCTTGTCGGCGTTCGCCTTCATACGAAGCCGAATCAGTCTGAGAACAAACTCCATCAACCGCTGAGTGCGTTCTAAGTCGAGACGATAGGCGCTGATGCTCGCCCCAAAGCCCTCGTCCTCATCGATCAGCTCCTTGAAGGCAACTGGAATGGTGATAATACGCCCATCGAACTCGGGCATGGCTACGTTCATCGCCACGTCGATGGGGCGCAGACCCGCCTGACTCTCCTGCCACCGAGATCGTGGGGTTGTGGAGATCAGAGCCTGGAGCACGGGCACTCCAAGCGTAGCGAGCTGGCCCGCCTCCCATGCAAGCGCATCTGCGTGGCCAGCGGCGAGAACCGTTGCCAGCACCACATCTGGCTGCGTCGCACCGATGAGGTCAACGACCGAGGCTTCACCATCTCCAACTCGCAACGAGTAGGCGTAATAGACATCGATTGCCAACCGATTGGCTACGGCGACGTCCACTAGATCTCGCACAAAAGAGAGGTTGCCAGATATCACATGGGCACGATATATGATCAGCGCTACTCGACCGCGAGGATCCTCATGGGCTGCACTCATGAGACAACCGAAGGCTGGAATCTCCTCGAGAGCCGTGAAACCATATCCGGTTCGCGTAACGGTGTCGGAGAGGAAACGGACGAGATTGCTGAGGTTAGCGACCCCTCCTTCAACTAGATAACGAAACCCCTCCTGCCAGATACCCGCGGACACAGTTGATGCATCCATCATCTCACGATCTAGTGCATTGTCCCCTGGATAACTAATAAAGGGGATGCCACGGCTCCGGCACTGACGAGCAAGCTCGGGAAACCAACGACTAGCTTGTGCTCCACCGAGCAACCTGACTACCACTATGCGAGAACCATCAACTAGATCATCAATCTGGGAAACGGAGTCGATCTGGCGTACATATAGTCCAAACTCCTCCGGCAAGTCCTCCCACACACTGCGCAGAGCCAAAACCTCGGTATCTGCATTGGTCAGATAGACAAACTTCTCCACTCATTCCTCCCGTTACACGTTTGACTTAGGCTAGTAGCCAAGCTGGTTGAGAGCCAGAAGCCGCTCAACATCAAGACTCTTGTCGATCACCTCGGCAAGATGATCGATACTCTCCTCGACGAGGGCTTCAAAGCACAGATGGCTCACGAAGGCACGGTCGCGAGCACGGGCGAGCGAGGAGAGGAAGGAGGATCGAAAACTATCGTCGTCGAAGATGCCATGGATACTGGTGCCATAGACCTGGCCATCACGACAAGCCCCCTCCCCCAGCAAGCATGACTGAGCGTCCTCTTCGCTTGATCCTGGCTTAGCCGTCAACCGAAACAGCGAATTCTCGCTTGTGCTCACCCTTCCATGATGTATCTGGTAGCCAGCGATACTCGCATCACCAAAGCTCGGTGCCGACCCGACGACGTTTGCCAACACCTTCTCTTCGCCAAAGACCACCTGAGCCTGGAGCATGCCGAGACCGTCGACGTGGCCAACCGCTGACTCAATCGAGTCCTCGATATCCGTAGCTAGCATCTGGTATCCCCCACAGATTCCAAGGAGCCAACCACCTCGATCTAGCAACCTCTCCAGCGCCGGGACGAAGCCATTGGTCCGCAGCCACCCGAGTGCATCCACGGTCGCCTTAGTTCCCGGCAAGATCACAAGGTCAGCATCGACTAGGTCGTGGGGTCGATGGACAAAGCGAAGATCAACCTCCGCCTCCAAGATGAGCGGATCAAAATCGGTGTAGTTGGCCAAGTAAGGCACCTCCAGCACGCAGATCCTGAGATGGCCATTGCTTACGTGCGACTCTAGTGTGGATGCACCAATCCGTGTGACCCCAAGATTGATCGCATCCTCTCCGGGAAGATACCCCTCGATTATTGGTAGATTACCAAACCACTGCGTCTGGAGTCGACCTATCAGTGTCTCGATGCCCGCCTCCAGGATCGCACCGTCTCCGCGAACACGGTTGATGATAAAACCTCGCAAGAGCGCTCGATACTCATCTGGGATGAGCGTGAAGTGACCATAGATCGAGGCAAAAACACCACCAGGCTCGAGATCACCCACGACCACCGCCTCGATACCAGCCGCCTTAGCGAAGCGGAGATTCGCTAAGTCTCCATCGAGCAAGTTGATCTCCGCCGCCGACCCGGCGCCTTCGGCGATCACGAGTTCGTAGCTCAAAGCAAGCTCCTCATAGGCACTAACCACTGTCGCCAATAACTCTCGCTTGGCAGCCACCCACCTGCCGCTGCCTATCTCTCCAATAGGCTTGCCACCCACGATCAGCTGTGAGCGTGACGGAGCGGTTGGCTTGATCAACACCGGATTCATCAAGACCGATAAGTCGACCCCTGCCGCACGAGCCTGCACGGCTTGGGCTCGTGCTACCTCACCTCCGTCAACCGTAACAGCGGAGTTGAGCGCCATGTTCTGCCCCTTGAAAGGTGCGACCAAAATCCCACGCTGATGGCACCAACGCAGTAACCCAGTAACGATCAACGATTTGCCAACATTGGATCCAGTACCTGCGATCAACACTCCCTTACCTGGAAGCGACGTCACTGAAGAACCGATCTCACAACTAACACACGCGTTGCCTTTGGCAGCGGAAGTAGATTTTGGACTCCATCATGGCCCAGTGTAGACGCAGACAAATTGCGACAATGGCTGCTGTCTGCCCAACTCAGTGGATAAAGATGGCGATGACGGCTATCAAGAACAGGATGAGCAGGTAGCTTAGATAGGCGTTCAACTGTCCGCTCTGCAGTGGGCTAAACAGCTTTGCTAGCCGATTGACCCCGCTACGGAGCGACACGATCATCCCAACACCGAAAATCGGGGCCTCAACGGCCCGGTAGCTTAACTGCTCTAGAACATACCCCTTATCACGGTAACTTCGTTCCGTCTCTGTCCTCGGGCGATACAGGAATGAATAGACGGTGCGCAAGGGGTTGGAGAAGGCAAACGCAGTCGTGGCACTAGCCGCCATATCAACCGTCTCTCCTCCGCTCCAAGGAGGCACATGCCGGGGCTTGAAACGTCGTACCACCAAGAAGGTCGGCAAGATAGCGAACAACACACCGACGATCACAAACTTGACCGGTGAGATGAATGCGAAGCCACTGGATAGAGGAACGATCAACAGTCCGTCAACTAGGGCCTTGGCACTGGCAGGATCCGGCCAGGAGGCTCGGCGCATCATCGGCTCCCAAAACACGACGCTGATAGCCGCAGCTAGGTTTGCCAAACCGAGGATGAGCACACCAAGCCGATTCGCGAGCCCGACAGCCTTCCCGTCACGCCTATCTCCCAAAAGACCAACTCCGTAAAGCTTGACGAATGTGGCGAGTGAGAGCGCTGCTGAAAGAGCAAGCCCGGCCCCCACCAGGATGAGCGTCGTCCGTCCCGCTAGCGAGGTGAGCGTGAAATCATGGAAAAGTGCCTCAAAGAGAAGCCACTCGGTCACAAAACCCATAGCTGGTGGCATCGCTGAAAGGCTCATCGAGGCGATTAAGCCACCCACTCCGACCGTCCACGGAAACTCGTGCGCGACTCCCGTCTGCGCGATGTGATAGTTCTCGTCGCGCTTTGCCTTAACGTATGAGGCAAGAAAGAGACTCGCCTTGGCGAGACTGTGGCCCATAAGGTGCAAAATCCCGATAAGCCAACACAGACCAGCAAGCTCCGACTGACCGCCAGCCTGAAAGATCAGTGCGGCCCCCAAGGCAGCGATCGCAATGCCTGCGTTCTCAACTCCTGAAAGTGAGAGCAAGCGACGCCAATCGCGCTGCTGAAAGGCATAAAGAATGGCGACAATTGCCGAAAGTATTCCAGCGCCGGCCACTACGACCCCCAGGAAAAGTGTCGAACCTGCATGAACCGGAAGCCAAAGGAGCAGAGCCCGACCTAGGGCAAAGTAGGCGGCATTCAAGACCAGCGAGGAGAGAACAGCACCTGTCGGTCCATCGGCCGAACCGTAGGCATCGGCAACCCAGGAGTACAAAGGAACAACTCCAAGTTTTGCCCCAAAGCCCACCAGGAATAGTAGACCTATAATCGCCGAGACGACCACACCACGCGCAGTCCAATCGGCTCGAAAGCTTGCAAACCCAAGGTGCGGTCCAAGAAGCGCCACCGCTGCGATCAACGCTACGCTCCCGACCTCAAGCAGCGCCAACATCGAGAGCGTCGCCTTTGAGCCTTTGCCGTCGGGCCTGTTCGACAAGATCATGACGGCACCACCCAGACTCATGAGTTCCCAGCCAAAGATCATCGAGGCACCGTTGTTAAGTCCCGTCAAGCACAGCACGCCCAATAAGGAAAGTGCGACCCCAAGAGACCACCAGCTCCCTGGTTCACGACGCACCCACACAGCGATCACCACCGCCAACCAAGCAGGAGCAAGGATCAGCAGCGCTGCGGTATTCATCCGCCAGATGAGTGGCTGATTCTCTAGGACGAAGAGGTGCAAGGAGCTCGTCCCGTTCGGCAATCCGAGCATATCGGAGATAAAACCAACCAAGGCACCCAAGAACACGGCCATCCGCGCGACGATCGGCGCCTTCGGTGAGACCCTGATTAGGTTGGACACGATCCCAACTAGGAGCAGCGCTGTGGCTAGCTCCATGCCAAGGGTCGCCATCTGGGTGCTACTCACCGTGCGCGCCCTACAAGCGAGAGCAAGGCATCGATCAGTACAATCGGGTGTGGTGGACACCCCGGCACCCAGAGGTCAACTGGAAGAATGCCCTCCAACCCCTGATGAGCGTTATATCCGCCACCATTGGTCCCACCTGAGATAGCACAGACCCCAGTGGCTACTACGTACTTTGGCTCCGGCATCGCCTCATAGGTCGAGAGCAACGGCTCATACATAGGATTCGTGACAGGACCAGTGACCAGTAATACATCGGCAAAGCGAGGGGAGGGTGTGAAGAAAACACCAAACCGATGCAGGTTATAGTACGGATTGTCAAGGGCCAAGACCTCAGATTCACAACCATTGCAGGAACCGCAGTCGATATGTCGCACGAACAAACTCTTGCGTAACCGCCGTTGAGCGCCAGTGGGAACCAACTTCGGAGAGATCTCATCAGAGCTGGAGTGCCGCCGGAGGCCACTTCTATCGCTGCTGGCGCGCGTCAGTTTTGACGGGAGTGCAAGCACTCCTTCGGGGCACGCCTCCACGCACAGATTGCAACCGATGCACGATCCTTGATCGAGCTCCAAGCCAGCGGTAACCGAGATCGCCTCCGTCGGGCAGCTGCTTGCACAGAGATCACAACCATCAGGGCACCCGTCCGCGATCGGTTCAGGCAACCCAGTCATCCCATCGGCTTCGTCAACTGGCCATGGAACCGTCTTCACTCCGCCTCGGAGTCCGCGATATGTCCATGTAGGCATTGCTACAACCTCCTAACGGTCATTTCCAGCCAACGACAGCCCAAAACTGGCCTCGTTGATCGCGTAATCCATCATGTTGGTACCATCTACGGTGTAGGGAAATACTCGCCAGTTCGAGAAGGACGGCTCCTTAATCTTGACCCTGGACAACTTGCCATGATCGATATAGACGACATAGATCAAGGTGCCTCTAGTCGCCTCCACCCAACCGAGGCCCTCGACGGCATCCGGACCTCCAGCTCCGTTTTGGTCAGCCATTACTGGACCATCCACAAGCTGGCTGGCGAGCTCACGAATGATGGCGAAGGAGGCAAAAATCTCATACTCTCGGATCAGAGCTCGAGCTCGGGCATCGCCAGCTGACGCATCCGGCACT
>DAHXNM010000043.1 GCA_027365375.1 Ferrimicrobium sp.
GGGGTCTAATGGGAGGGTCGAGGGACTCAACGCATGAGTTCGCTCCATCATTGCCCGCTCGTATGGGTTTCACTCCGCCAAGGCTACCCTGGCCCTGGTGATGCTAGCTTCTCGGACCGATTGACTTGAAGTTACCCTATGAAAGGGCGAGTTTATCCACATGAATGTCAATAGAGCCCTTTGAGTGTTAATGATGAAGTTGACGTGGTTGGATATCGAGGTAATTTCGACTGGTTCGGGTTGGCTAGAGATATTCAGCCGTACTGATATGGAGATGGGGAGTGCCAGCTCAATCTCGAAGAGGATGCGATATGCCTGGTCCGGGTGTCGAGTTACCTGCAGTGCTCGAAACAAGTTGCATGTACCAAGAAGTTGCATTACTATAATTTCAACTGTGGCTTTGGGTTGCTCGGGTCTCTTAGGAACGAACAGGCAGCTGCATAAGACCGGGAGGTATGAGCTATGAAAACAGCGTCTGAGCGACGTACTTGGCTGATCGATCAGTATTCACCCTGGCCGCGACGTACCTTAGGCGACCACTTCACTGAGCTGGCTTCGCGTTTTGCTGACCGTCCTCTATTGGTGACCCCTGATCGTTCTATTACCTATGCTGAGCTGGTCGAGGAGTCGCGCTCTTTGGCGCGCGCCATGTTGGCGATGGGAGTGCGCCGTCGCGACCATGTTGCGCTGCTGCTTGGCAATGAACCTGAATTCATCTTCCTGAGCATGGCTGTGTCGATGGTCGGCGGAGTTGTTGTCCCGTTGAATACGATGCTCCACGAGGATGAACTTGACTATCTGCTCGCGCAATCTGATTCCAAATGGGTGTTTCTCCATCAAAAGGTAGCTGGAATTGACCATGAGAAGGCTGTCGCCTCCATAGTTCGTGACCATCAGCTGCGAGACGAACCATTGGCGATTGAGAATGTTGTTGTTCTTGCAACCACCGATGTGCCTGTGCAAGATGGGTTCCAGGATTGGGAGCACTTTAAGGCTCGGGCGGCATCTGTCACCGAGGGTGAACTCGATGCTCGTCGTGGGGCCAGTCGTTATCCAGATGAAGTGGTGAACATCATTTACACCTCAGGCACCACCGGCCTGCCCAAGGGCGTCATGCTCACGAGTGATATGTTGCTACGTTGTGGATACTCGACTGCACTTTCACGTGCCTTTGAAGAGGGGCGGCGAGCCTTTACGCCACTCCCTCTCTATCACGTCTTCGCTTTCGTTGAGGGTCTGATGGCGGTGTCATTCGTGGGTGGCACAATCATTACGATGCCGAACTTCAAACCGAGTCAGGCGATGACTATGGTGCAGGACTTGCGGGCGCACGACATTCTTTGCGTTCCTACGATTCTGCTCGCTATGGTGACTGAGGCGGAGCGAGCCAAGTATGACCTATCTGAACTTTATGCTCTCATGTGCGCGGCGGCACCGGCTCCGGTGCCACTCTGGGAGCGGGCGGTCGCTGCCTTTGGCCTGACTGAGATGGTGACTGGTTATGGAGGCACTGAGGCTTCTGCAGCAACAGTGCACACCGAACTTGGCGACAGCCTGGATGTTATCACGACCAAGGTAGGCCGTATCAAGCCTGGTGGTCCGAGCGGTCTTGAGGAGTTCGGATGGGCGAATAGCCAGTACAAGGTGATCGACCCCGACAGCGGAGAAGATCTTGCTGATGACGAGATTGGTGAGCTAGCAGTCCGAGGTAATTTTGTCACTCGAGGTTACTACCGCAAGCCGGACGAGACGGCTCAGCACATCGACAAAGACGGCTGGTTTCGCACCGGCGATCTTGGTCGCATAGACGAAAATGGTTATCTTGAATTTCATGGACGTGCCAACGAGCTCTACAAGGTCTCTGGCGAGAATGTCTCGCCGAAGGAGATCGAAGAGGTGATCTCTCGTCACCCAGCGGTCAATCAGGCATATGTGGTAGGTGTTCCCTCTCCGGTGACGACGGAGACTGGTGTAGCACTCATCGAACTTCGTCGCGGAGAAACGGCGAGTCGCCGAGAGATGATTGAGTGGTGTCGTGAGCACCTTGCAAAGTTCAAGGTGCCGCGCTACTACTTCTTTGTGGAGGCCTCTGAGTGGCCCATGACTGGGACTGGGAAGGTGCAAAAGTATCTGCTAGCCCAGTTGGCTCGCGAACGCATCTCCAACGATGGCACTGTTGAGGAGGATCTTGACATCTAGGTCTCCTTATGGCGACCAGCGAGTAGCGATTACCGGCTTCAGTATGGTCACACCGCTTGGCCTCGACGTAGAGACCACCTGGTCGGCACTTATGAAAGGTTCTTCTGCGCTCGAGGGTCGGGTGCTCGACGAGAGCCATTTGGTGGCGGTCGCTCCGTTGCCGGATGGAGATCTCGGGGTAAGCAATCGTGTCCGCACCGTCTCTGATCGGACGACGATCTTGGGTGTGAGTGCGGCTACTGCAGCGATGGAGTCGTCTGGGCTCTCCATCGGCTCCAACGACGTTGACTCGGAACGGATGTCGATCATGGTTGGCACCTCCTTTGGCGGCATAGGGTCGATAGTCGATGAGGATCGACGTACGCGCGATGGCAGAGGTAGGGTGTCTCCTAGGCTGATCACCCGAGCAATACCTTCCGCATTGGCCTCACATCTAGCAATCGAATACCAGGTTACTGGCCCAGTAATGACCTATATGGGGGCATGTGCAGCCTCTGCGCAGGCGCTCGGTGAGGCGATGTTGGCGATCCTGGCTGGGAGGTGTGATCGTGTCATAGCCGGAGGCGCTGACACTTTGTTTGTGGACCCAATTATGTGGAGTCTGATGGCTTCAGGAGCGCTCGCCACGCTCGCAGCTGACGAGTCTGCGGTAGAGGCAGTTCGTCCCTTTGATCGAGGCCGGCGAGGGATGGCCCTTGGAGAAGGAGGCGCATTTTTCGTACTCGAGAGTGAAGCGTTAGCACGTGCTCGGGGTGCTCAGATATACGCATACCTTGTGGGCTTTGGAACTGGTAACGATGCCCATCATGTGAGCGCCCCTGAACCATCTGGGTTGGGTGCCGAACGCGTCATGAGGATGGCATTGGAATCGGCAGGGGCTACCTCCCGGGATATTGGCTATGTGAATGCTCATGCGACTGGTACCGAGCTCGGTGATGCCGCTGAGGCTGCTGCTCTGTTGAGGGTATTCGGTGACGGTGTGCCGGTCTCTTCGATCAAGGGTGCGCTAGGGCACTCTCTCGGAGCTGCGGGGGCTATGGAGGCCGCTCTGTCGGTACAGGTGTTGCGCACCAAGATGATGCCAGCGAATACCGGAATTGAACAACCAGACACAGGTGCACCACCTGGACTGCTTTTTGATCCTTCACAGATTGAGCCAGGTGCGTTGGTACTGTCTAACTCCTTTGGCTTTGGAGGTCACAACGTATCGTTAATATTTGCGCCAGGTGACGAGTAGTCCGTCAGGTCTTCACTAGGTGAGACTGCTGCCGATGAAATTGATCGTCCGATCACGGGTCATAGGAGTTGCCGCTCTGTTGCTGAACTGGCGCGCAGTAGTGAAACTACTCGCCTGTCCAATTTGTAGCCTCCAAGAGCATGGAGATAGACGCCTGGCTTGACAGCTGGATTATGTCCTAATATCGGGCATCGGGCGGCCGTGCTTTGACTACATGCTGGCAATGATGCCGACTGAAAGACGATTAGCCCGAAGTTCCCCCCACCTCCCCATCAGATATCGCCATCTACCAGGACACTTATGGTTTCAGCCCTGCCTACATATAGCCAAGACTCGGTGAGACCCGAAGAAGATCGAAGGCGCGGTGTTGTAAGGGGGTGGGTTTGGTGGTCATGACAAACGAGTCAAGATCGGTGTTTCTGGGTTGGATCCGGTT
>DAHXNM010000029.1 GCA_027365375.1 Ferrimicrobium sp.
CGTCTGCACCAATCACCAATAGTGCTGCAGCGTTGGCCCACGCAAGGCTAGAGAGGTAAACCATTTGGCAGTACCAAGCCAGTTTTGGATCACCGCCGCCACCTGGTGGAGGAGGCGAACCCGATACCGTTGTCTGCGCGATAATCCTTTGTTCGCGATCCTGCCGCATTCACGAGTGAGACGAATCCATAACCAAGCAGACTTGGGCGGCGCCTGCCTCCACTTCCGGTTGTGTCACCTTATGGAGCGCTAGTAGATGGACGGTCCTCCGTGGATGCCGGCCTTGTGCCAGCTGGCGCTACTGCAGCTACAGTGGGGCTTTCAACAGTTTTGGAATCCACGGTCTAGATCCGGCGATGCCTGTCGACCGATGAATACGAAACCCGCAGGTAAGCAGTCTCTTGGTCGAGCCCAGCCAGCTGTAGCTTGGAGTTGTTGCTGAACTTGTGCACAGATCTGCGAACTCATAGCTGGCGTTGTTCGAGGCCAAGACTCCATAGATGGCGAAATGGAGCGGTGGCGCACACCAACGGATGCTTCCTACCCTCCGGGATTTAGACGCACGCGCGTTCTCGGCCCCTCCAAGGTTTTAAGTGACTGACACGCTGTAGGCGCTCTTACCTACGCCCTAAAAGGACGGGGTCCGTCGTCGCAATTGGTCATCCCTGAGCGATATCGGCAAAGAGTGCCCAGTTCTCCATGAAGGCGAGATGGACGGTCCCAACAGGGCCACTTCGATGCTTGGCGATAATGATCTCAGCTACGCCACGATCAGGGCTATCAGGACGATAGGCCTCATCTCTATAGATGAACATAACGATATCCGCGTCCTGTTCTAGTGAGTTATGAACAAGCGTTTCGTTGGCATAAAAACAATGGGTGCCGACAACCTCGATATCGAACACCAACTCCGACCCCATCGGTTCGAGCGATGTAATCGTCTGTGTGCCGACTAATCCTTGTTCATCGAGAGTGAGAACCCGGTCTCCAACAGCCAGGACATCTGCACGCGTGAACCCAGATGGGGTAGCGATCGGATGATTGTGAGTAGCGTCGAGATAACCACCCTCTGCGAACACGATACGTAGCAGCGGCTTGACCCCAGTGGCCACCACTCTTCTAGCTAACGCAACTACCGACTTACCCTCTGGAGTCGCCGAGATCACCTCAAAGTGCTCACGGCCCTTAGCCCACAGCATTCCGATCGTCTCTGTAGCCCCGTCTCCCAGGCGCACCTTGGTGTCCCAGGCCAGGCATCCAGATTCGCGTAGATCAGCAAGCAGCGGGCGCTTGTCACTCCGGCTCTCGAGGTTTCTCGATAGCTGTGACAAGGCGATGACGGGAACATCGAGCTCACGAGCGAGTAACTTCAAACCACGTGAGATCTCCGATACCTCCACCTGGCGAGACTCTACATTACGCCTCGATGACATTAGCTGAAGGTAGTCGATCATCACCAGCGAGAGACCCTCATTGGCCTTCAGACGTCGAGACCGAGCACGAATATCAAGCACGGTAATATTTGGGTCGTCATCGATGAAGATCTTCCGCTCCGCCAATCTTCCAGCCGCATGTGATATACGATCCCACTCGCGCTCGACTAATCTCCCACTTCGGATCTTCATCGAATCCACTCTCGCCTCACCTGCGAGTAGACGCTGGCCGATCTCGATGCGACTCATCTCTAACGAAAAAATGAGTACCGGATCCTCAGAATTCTCAGCAACCTTCGACGCCATAGAGAGCGCAAACGAGGTCTTACCCATACCAGGACGGGCACCTACGATAATCAGGTTGGAACGATGGAGACCAGAGAGCTTCTCATCGAGATCCCTGAAGCCAGTTGAGGCAGTCTTGGTCTGACTCCCTCCCTGGGCGTAAAGCTCCTCGAGCTCCTCCAGGGCCTCCCACAAGACGTCACGAATCACCACCGCATTGTCGGTGTTGTTACCTTTGGCGACGTCGAAGATTCTGGCCTCGGCATAATCAACGATCTCTTGGACATCGTTGGGGGATGCGTAAGCTTGCTCCGCGATCTCGGTCGCAGCTGCGATCAACCTACGAAGTAGCGAATAGTCACGAACAATCTGGGCATAACGTGATGCGCTTGCGATCGCCGGCGTAGACGCCTGCAACAACAATAGCTTCTCGGTGCCACCCACCCGATCGAGCACTCCGGAGCGCTTTAGTTGGTCAGATACGGAGACAACATCGGTCGGATCTCCAGCGGTATAGAGATGCCAGAGTGCAGAGTAAAGATGGCGTAACGAAGGCTGGAAAAAATCGTCCTCACTAACGAGTTCGACGGCCTCGCTGATCGCATCGCGCGAGAGTAACATCGCACCGACCAACGAGTCCTCAGCCTCTACGCTGTGCGGCGGTACCCGAGTCTCATTAATCGATCTCGGCTCACGCGTCGCCATGTCTTGCTACGTCTATGACTCGGCGATGACTTCGACGTTGATAGCAACCTCGACCTCAGGATGAAGTCGAATCGGAACCGAAAACGTCCCAGTGGTCTTGATCGGCTCTG
Source organism: Ferrimicrobium sp. (assembly GCA_027365375.1). Taxonomy (GTDB): domain Bacteria; phylum Actinomycetota; class Acidimicrobiia; order Acidimicrobiales; family Acidimicrobiaceae; genus Ferrimicrobium. The sequence goes on from DAHXNM010000029.1 coordinate 2,534, forward strand.
ACATGTTGACTTGATGGCGATCTATAGTCACACCCGCCAGTTCAGTCACCTTCTCGGCGATCTCACCGGTGGTCACCGATCCAAACAACTTACCATCTCTGGAGGATCGCTTGGAGAGATTAATCTCAAGCGCCACCAGCTGGGAGGCCAACTCCGAGGCTGCTTCTAGCTCTCGTTGGTGCTTCTCAGCCGACGCCTTTCGCATCGCCTCAGCCTGCACCGCCACCTTCGGCGTCGCCACGATCGCTAGACCCTTGGGGAGAAGATAGTTACGCGCATAACCATCGGCTACCTTAACGTAATCACCGCGTCTGCCAAGTCCAGTAACTGGTTCGCGAAGTACAAGTTCCATGGCTAGTCTTCTCCGTCTTGTGAATCATCGTCTTGATCGATATCGTCTACGTCGACTACGTCGTCAACATCCTCATTGCGAACCCGTCGATCAGAGCCACGTCCGCGACCTCCGCCAGCACCGCGTTCACGATCATTGGTCGGACGAGCAAGGTAGGGCAACAACGCAAGCTCGCGTGCTACCTTAATTGCATTCGCCACCTCTGCCTGATGCTGCGTACAGTTGCCAGTCACCCGTCGGGCCCGAATCTTAGCTCGATCGCTGATGTAACGCCGGAGCAACTCCACGTCCTTGTAGTCGATCCATTCCGACTTGCTCAAGCAGAAGCTACATGGCTTCTTTTTGAACTTCTTGAGCGCGTCTGCCGACTCCTTGCGGACCGGTCGCTTCTTGGTTACGTTCTTTCCCATAGTTAAAATGGCTCCTCATCGTAGTTGAAGCTTCCAATCGACGGCTCTGGTGCACTTGCTGGCGCCATGTTGCGACCACCGCCGCCACCGTCAGGTCCACCACCTGTACGTCGATCCGCCTTCGTCACCTGGGCGGTAGCCCATCGAAGCGAGGGACCGACCTCATCGGCAATCACCTGGATCTTGGAGCGCTTGTCACCCTCAGGGGTCTCCCAAGTTCGCTGCTCAAGCCGACCGGTGACGACAGCTCGAGAACCCTTCTCAAGGCTCTCGGCGACGTTCTCCGCGAGCTCACGCCAGCACACTACTTCAAAAAAAGAGGTTGACTCCTCCCAATCCTGAGTCTGTTGATTCATACGCCGCCGGTTGACGGCGATCGAAAACGTGGTCTGTGCCAAACCCTGCGAAGTGAATCGCAACTCAGGTTCTTTGGTCAGATTACCAATCAAGGTGACGGTATTTCCAGCGGACATGTTTATCTTCTCCTGTCCTCGTGATGGTGTCTTAGCGCGCTGCACCCTTGAGGAGCGGCGCCTTTCCTGACTGAATCGCTCGCTCAGGGAGGCGAACGATCTTGAAGCGGAGGACCTCGTCGGCGATTGACAGAACTCGGTCAAGCTCATTTACGGTCGCGGGCTCAGCCTGAAAACGATGGAATGAATAAAATCCCTCCAGATGGTGGTCGATGGGATAGATAAGGGTGCGACGCCCCCACACTGCCCCTTCGCCAAGCGAACCACCACCAGCCGCGACGATAGACTCGACACGCCCAGTCACGCCCTCACGAACCGTCTCTTCGAGCGAAGAATCCGTGATTAAAGCAAGCTCATATGTTCTCAAAGGTACCTCCTATGGACCAGGCTCTTCACCAGGACTCCCTTGCCACACATAGGCTCAGGGAGCAGGAAAGCAATACAACGACCCTCAGGAAAGGAATCGATCGTAGCTAGGCTAGCAGCGAGCTGTCCTTTGCACTGCACCCCTTGGCTAGTTGATCACTATTTCAACCAAATGGGAGCCTGCTCTCGATCTGCAGTGGCCCGCAGGTTGTCAGCGCCTGAACCGTCGTTCAATTAGAAAGTTCCAGCGGCAGGCGGTGCAGACCTCGACGATGCACACGTTCAGATCGCTCACCGCAAGCATGGAGGAGTCATTCAGGAGTCCTCCCACCACTTGACCGCTTGCCGGCAACCCCTTGCCGAATCCGTAGGCTACGTGGCGCAACGCAGCCTCTTCACAAACAGGACATGCGTCACGCAAGGCTACCCCAAAGCTGATTGCCGCATCTAGCAACCATCGGTCAGCATCACAAACATCGACTGGACTGAGATTTCCCCGTCGCAGGTCGCCAAGGACACGAGCGCGCAGAAGGCGCAGGTCCAGTGCCGGACCATCAAAGCTCGAATGTCGAGACCGACGTGGGTCTGCTTCTCCCATGCGTCCACCATACCGTGACGGATCGAACTCTAGTCATCCAAGCCACGACAACCACTTACGTTTTGGTCTATCCAGGCGGCGACATCGACTCAGCGTACATCGAAAAAGCCAAACAATAACTCCAAACATCCATCTTTGGAGCACAGCGGCCTCTACCGCCTACTACGCGCTAGCCTGGGGTCCCACATGCACGTATCTCCATCTCGACGAAAGCGACTTACTCTGCCAGCGCTACTGGTGCTGGGATGCGTTCTTCTTTCCCTTCTGGCAGTGGATACTCGGCTGCGCTCCCCTTTGCCAACGCTCAGAGTCAGCTCACACCGACCGGCTACTATGGTCGCTAGCGGTCAAATCCCTAGATTAGCTTGGCCTACCCAAGGTCAAGCAGCCGTCGCCATCCCCTCAATCTCGACGACGGCAGTTGCATCGACCCATCAGCAACGCGCAGTGCCAATTGCCAGTCTCGCCAAGCTGATGACCGCCTATCTCGTCTTGAGACACCTCCCTCTCGCCGTCGGTTCACAAGGGCCGGTCATCACCATCTCAGCCGCGGACGAGCAACAATACTATGACGACGTGGTTCAGGATCAATCATCGATCCAGGTGACCGCGGGCGAGCATCTGACCGAGTACCAGTTGCTTCAAGCTCTACTTACCCGCTCAGCAAACAACGTTGCCCAGCTACTCGCGACCTGGGTCGCAGGTTCCGAAGCTGCATTCGTAAACCAGATGAACCAAACTGCGACTCGGATCGGACTCACGGACACTCATTTCGCCGATGCCAGCGGTTTTAGCTCATCTACCAGAGCCACCGCCAAAGCGGTAGCGACGATTGCGGCGATCGACATGCGTAACCCGGTGTTTGATCGGATCGTCAACGAACACACGGTGACACTTCCGTTGGTGGGCACCCTCCCCAACATCGTCGCTCGAATTGGGACTGCCAATGTCGTCGGGATCAAGTCGGGCTATACGATTTGGTCTGGAGGGTGTGCTGCAATTGCTACCGAAGAACCCACAAAAGTCGGCACCATTGAGTCCGTTGCCGTCGTTCTTGACCAACAAGGACCCGCATCACTTCATCATGCTGCCAGCATCGCCGAGCAGCTTGCTAACGAAGCAAGCTCAGGAGTGGTTCAAATCACCATAGCAAGGCGACACCAGCCGATCGGGTCTCTAAAGGTCCCATGGTTGGCAAGTAGGCAACCAGCAAGCAATCTGATGTTGAGCCATGCGCTTACCGCGAAGCTATGGCCAGGACAGAAGGTAACCTACCAACTTCATCTAGTGGCTGCAAACGCCTTGATTGGCGGCGGACCCGGAAGCGTCGCTGGCTATCTCCAGGTTCAGTGGCCCTTGCACAGCGCGAGAATCAGCGTGGTCACCACCGAACGTATCCCAGTGCCTAGTGACTGGTGGCGGCTCATGCACGCATAGGTGCGCGACCGCAGTCCACCATTCAGGTCCGAGGGCACCTGCATCATAGATGGCAAACGCTAAGGCTCTATAGCCTGTGGAGCAACCGCATTAGAGGATAGACAGGCGAGGTAGCGAGCTTAACCGAAAGAACAGTCCCTCGCCTCATTATGTTACTTTGCGCCTGAGTGTTCTCACGGAGGCTAAATGTAACCTCTCAAGTGATCGGATCACATACCAACCCAGATCGATTTGTGGAACCACAAATGCAAGGTTTGCGGCCGTTGGCAGTTCGTGGTGGTTATTATGCAACCCTTCACCAAAAGTCAAAAGAGCAAGCCACTGGTTGTTGGTAGCAAAATTATCAAAAGGTCTCTTGCCATAACGATGGCCGATCGCATTTACAGCGGCACTGAGTGTGAGATAAAGAACAAGATGGACGAGCGATACAACAATAGCTAGTTCAACACCAAAAAGTGCGATCAGGATGCCAATGCCAAGGCCAAGGCCAAGGTATGAGTGTGAGAACAACCACCGGTCCCAGCGATCCGGGGGAAGATCCCTCGTGTAACGCTGAATAGCTTCCCGATTTTTGGCAGCCCTGCGGTAGTAGAAAAGGTTCAGGAGCTGGATTTTCCAGTAGCTCTCGACTATAGGTGAGTGTGGATCTCCGAGGACATCGGTGTGGGCATGGTGCATTCGATGCACTCCAACCCACTCGCGACGTTGGATACCGGTGGTGAGCCATAGAAGCATGCGAACTATGAACTCCACCGGAGGCGACAACTTCAACGACTTGTGTGACAGCGATCGGTGAAGGTAGACGGTTGTTAAAAGAATCGATAACTGGGTAATAAAAACGGCGAAGATGACTGCAAATAGCACGCTATTTAGCATACTTGGTCCTCTCATCGCATTACCGGCCACTTCCTTATATATTCTCACACATTTCGCATGGCTAGCCAAAAATATGCATGGTAGATACAAGTGATTTTATGAACTTGAATGCGGTTTTTTGAGATTTTTAGAATCCTCCTAACCGGACATCGGTTGCTTGCAAAACATATTGCACGCCCTGGAACGAGCAGATGGGCAGAGCAATGCGTCTGCGAGTAGCTGACCTACGCCTTGGGTCATCGTTGCTAGACCTGTGCGAGCGAAAGGTATCGGACAGGTTCATTACGATGATGACTTGCGTCTCCAGTTACCAGGTTGGCTAGGTTATAGCTTAGAAAACAGGATACAAGTAAGGAAACCTTCATAATGAACGAGAGCGCAGACACCTTCTCTACATCAGATCATGCAGCCTGGTTTCTGTTGATCGCCAGAGCAATGCGCGAGGTGGGTTTCGGAGTAGTTGCTATTATCCTGCCGCTCTATTGGCATGAGCAACATATCTCGGTGCTAGAGATTGGAGCGCTCTTTACAGTTGCGCTACTCGGATCGTCGTTGATATCGATGTGGATAGGTCGCTACGTTGATCGTTTTGGTCGAAGACGCCTTCTCCTGCTCAGCTCGTTCTTATGGCTACTTGCTGCACCATTTCTTCTCGTCACCAAAGAACCGTTCGCCCTCGGCGTGATCATCATTCTCGGCAGCATCTCCCCAACCGGCAAAGAGGTAGGCCTCTTCCTCGGTATCGAGCAGGCGATGCTCTCTAGACTAGCAACAGGGCATGCTCGCACTAAAACCTACGCCTGGTTCACCCTGGTCGGCTACGTTGCTACCGCCGCTGGGGCTCTAATCGCCGCCTCGCTTGGCTTTGGGCTTGGGCATGCATCCGAGATCACAGCGGGTCTTTTTCGGGTCATCATCCTCTCATACAGTGCCATCGCACTGGTTCAGCTCATCCTCTACTCACTGGTACCGCAGTCAGTCGAACAGGTATATACCCCAACAGGCTCCGAAGAGCCAACCCATCACCACCGTCCAACTCCAGAGGTTCGCAAGGTGGTGCGCACCCTTACAGCCCTTTTCGCTGTCGATGCTTTTGGCAGCGGTCTGATCGTCCAGGGGCTCCTGGTCTACTGGTTCAGGGTCAAGTTTGGGTTCGATCTCACCCAGATCGGCCTCCTATTCTTTGGCACCAACCTGTTTTCAGCGCTTTCTTCGTTAGTCGCCGCTTCGGTATCAAAGCGCTTCGGGCTGTTGAATACGATGGTCTTCACCCACCTGCCCTCCAACATCTTGCTAGCGCTGGTGCCCTTTGCTCCGTCGGGACTCCTTGCCGCTATCGTCCTGCTCGTGCGGCACATGCTCTCCCAGATGGACGTCCCGACTCGGCAGGCATACACCATGGCGATCGTGGACGCCGAGGATCGCGGATACCTTGCCACAACCACCAATGGCGCTCGGAGCCTTGGGACCGGAGCCTCTCCACTAATTGCTGGCGTCTTTCTCTCGAGCGTATCGCTATTCGCATACCCGTTCGTGATTGCTGGTGGTCTCAAAGCGGCTTACGATCTGATCATCTTCACCATCTTTCGCAAGGTTCCAACTCCCTACACCGACACCTAAAAACTCTGGAGCAGCGGTTCGCAAGCCGACCATCTACGTCACGATCTGGCCGACTGAATCTAGATCAACCATCTGGGAGGAGTGCGAGCCGCTCTCTTCGCCAGAAACTCCAGACAAGATCCTATTTTTGATACATTAGATCAATAAGATCACGGGCAGACGGAAGAGTTCCCATCGATCCATCATCACCTAACACCCCTTCGGCCAGCGCTAGCTTCGAAGCATGGAGTTGGGTAATAGTCTCCTCAATCGTTCCGTGGGCAATGAGCCGATAGGAGGTGACCGGACGGCTCTGACCAATGCGATGGGCGCGTCCCAGGGCCTGCTCCTCGACGGCTGGATTCCACCAAGGATCTGCAATAATCACGTAGTCGGCTGCCGTTAGGTTCAAGCCGACGCCACCAGCTTTGATGCTAATCAGAAAGAAATTAGAGGCTCCCGACTGAAAGCTCTCCACCTCACGCGCTCGTTGCTTTGCCGGAGTCGAACCGTCTAAGTACTGATAGCGAAAGCCTGCCTGGTCGAAGGCTTCACGTACCAACGAAAGAAAATCAACAAACTGAGAGAATACCAGCGCCTGATGTCCGTTATCCTGGATCTCACTCGCCAACTCCAAAAGAGCCTCTATTTTAGATCCCGCGCTATCAACCTTTGGCTCGACGAGCCGGGTATCGCAGGCAGCTCGACGAAGCCGAGTGAGCTCCGCTAGTATGTGGAAGCTCGCCTGAGCCTGGTCGCGTTCGATCGCTAGTTCCGCCGCCTCGATCGCTCGCAACCGCATCGCCTCGTAGTAATGTGCTTCATCTTCGCGCGGCTCAACCATGAGCGTCAGCTCAGTCCTCTGCGGAAGGTCAGTCAACACGTCGGCTTTTAGCCTGCGAAGAATAAAGGGGCCTACAATCTTTCTCAACCGTCGACGAGCATGCTTGTCCTTATCGCGTTCCACTGGCGTCACAAACCGTCTCCCAAACTGGGCGGGTGTACCGAGGAGACCAGGGTTCAAAAAACTTAGGATCGAATAGAGTTCGGTGAGATGATTCTCTATCGGAGTACCGGAGAGCGCAAGCTTAAACTCTGCATCGAGACCGCCGAGGGCTTGAGTACGCTTAGCCGCGATGTTCTTGATCGCCTGAGCCTCGTCGGCGATAAGCGTCCGCCACCGACGCGAAGCGAGTAGCTCCTCATCTTGGATCAACACGCTGTAGGACACGATCAGGATATCATGGCCAGTCGCCTCGGCTACCGCGCGTGATCTATCTACTTGGCTGTAGTTGATCGGGTTGAGGGTTGGTGCAAAGCGAAGCGTCTCCTTGATCCAGTTATCGACCACCGAGGTCGGGCAGACGACCAGCGCTGGGTCAGAATCGGACCGTACCCGTGCTAGCGTCACCGCCAGCGCCTGAAGTGTCTTACCTAAGCCCATATCATCGGCCAAACAAGCCCCGAATCCTGCCTCGGCAAGCCGCATAGCCCATACGAATCCATCGTGTTGGTAGGGTCGCAACTCGGCCTCGAGAGTCGGTGGCAGCATTGGGATCAGCTTCTCAGCCTCTCGCAAACGTTCAATCAGCTCAGCTACGCTGGTGTCAAAGGTTGCCTTCGCCCCGTCGGTGATCTCTAGCAACGCGCCAACCGCTAGCTTGGATGCCTTCACCTCCTTGCCAG
>DAHXNM010000041.1 GCA_027365375.1 Ferrimicrobium sp.
ACTCCTCCTGTGATCTTGGCGTAACCCGGGTGGTGTATGAAGATGACCACCAGCCCTATAACGACGATGATCACTGAGAGCACGACCCCGATACGTAGCACCCAACTGATAGCGATCTCAGTCTGGCGTACCTTCTCCTCAAGTCTCTTCTGCTCCTCTGGAGTCTTTTCGCGCTGTGCCATTTAGAGCAACCCCCTTTGGAACATCTCGATAGCGATCACTGCAAGGACTATCACGAAGAGAATCCGCACCTTGCTGGAGTGGATCCTTCCAAGCACTTTGGCCCCCAACATAGAGCCTCCCAAGACCCCAGCTGCGACCGGTGCAGCAATGATCGGGTCAATCTGTCCTCTGGCGAAGTAGACACCGGCACTCGCTGCGGCAGTCACTCCGATCATGAAGTTCGATGTAGCGGTAGAGACCTTCATCGGAAGGTGCATGGCGAGGTCCATCGCAGGAACCTTGAGCGCACCTGAGCCGATACCAAGCAGAGCCGAGACCATCCCTGCAACAAACATCAGCGCAAGCCCGGGTTTAGTACCCACCACCTTGTAGCTGATCTCCTGCTTCTCTGCGTCGTCATAGTAACTGCCGTGAAGCTTGAAGTAGTTGGCTATCTTGTCGTTTGAGACCGTGAGCAGCGAGGCGGCCTTACGTTTGCGATACATCGCTATTGCAGAGTACCCCAACACCACGCCGAAGAGGATAAAGAGGAACCTCGCCGGCAGAACGGTGGTGAGGTAAGCACCCGCAACAGCACCGGTCGTGGTCGCTATCTCTAGGAACATACCAGCCCGCAGGTTGGTCATACGCTCTCGAACGTAAGCTGCAGCAGCACCCGATGACGTCGCTATCACCGAGATGATCGACGCACCAATCGCTAGTCGGATATCGACATGGAAGAGCAACGTCAAGACAGGAACGACGATCACTCCACCGCCAAGCCCTACCAACGAACCAAGCACTCCGGCCAAGATCGATATCAGCGCCAACAGAACCACGAAATCTAAAGGAGACACGCTAAACAATCTAGCAGCCACCGGCTCTGGTGAGAAACTCGTGTGATCTATAAGCATTCGCAAGCATCTCTGATCCGTCTGGGCAGCTCAGAACGACAATCCACCGCCACTTGTACGAATGACCGGACAGGTTTGGAATGGCTGGCGATTACCCATGTCACAAAATAAACATAATCCCACTTATTAGCGCAGCTCTTCCACGAATAACGGAATCAGTACGAATTGCACAGTAGTCATCATTATTGCACAGATTCCACTTATATAACACGATATCGAACATAACAGCCCTTTTCTGATTGACTCGCTTTATCCCTGACTGAATATCATCTAGACCCGATGAATCACGAACATATCAAACCCGGAGTCAGCTTCGATGCACCGCTATGTTGATTCCGAGGAACCTATACCTCATATTATTAAGCACAGATTTTCTGACGTCACAAGGCTCAACTTCAACGATAAACTGCCAAACATCGGGCAACTACAACGCTCTAGCTTGGACATCCAGGGCGAGACCACGAACGCCGTAGGCATTGGAGTCAGGGCCTCAGTCGTTTAGCTTCGAGAATCCGGATCGAATCACCCTCTAGTCACCGCGGTTAGCCTCGTCGCAAGTGGGCACCTATCTCACCCGATCGCTGGTCAATCACCTCGATTAGTGCCTGTATGCTCCCCTCGTCCACGACGCCGTCAACTGACTCGAGCCGGAGGCGCACGCCTAGATAGAGATGCTCGCTATCATCCGCCGGTTCATAGCGGTCGAATATAGCCAGATCGACACAGAGAACACCAGCCGCATCGCGAATCAACCGTAACAGCGAGTCGACCGATACGCTACGATCTATCCCAAACGACAGGTCTAGGCTGCTTGCGGTATAGCTCGAGGGAACCTTGATCTGGCGTATCGGAGTCGCTAGCTCGACTAGAGGCTCAAAATCGAGTTCAAGATAGCCAAAACGCCCCTCAACAAGGTGCTCAAGCTCTTCAGGAATCTGTCGCGGATGCAGTTCGCCCACGACGCCTACTAGTCGACCCTCAACTCGCAACTGCGACCGCCGACTTGGGTGAAGCTGGGGCCAACCAGTGAGCTCAGCATCGAACTCACCCAGTTCAAGCCGATCCTCGACTCCAAAGAATCGCGAGATAGCGGTGAGCGCCGGCGCGATCGTCGCGAGGC
>DAHXNM010000049.1 GCA_027365375.1 Ferrimicrobium sp.
ATGAGGCTGCTCGGCTATCGCTATGCCTGGTATGCATAGATGCCATCATCCAAGATCTCTGATCAATCTCGCTACTATTTTCGAGCAGGTTCAGAGAAACTGTCGTGCACCCCGTGCCTCAGCCCCGCGTTCCCCAAGGACAGCCAGCTTGGCGAGTGCGCTCGCCCTTACGACGCCATCGGCGTCGCGAATCACAGACTCAGCCTGCACGATGTTTCTCCGCCGATCGATGAATCGGCCCTCAATCGATAGTACTTCATCGACACGAATCGGCAACGAATACCGCACCTCCAGGCGAGCCGTGACGGTCACGAACCCCATTGAGTAGGGCACATAACTGGCGGCCTCATCAAGGATCGTTGCGGTGATACCCCCATGGAGGACATCATCCCACCCCACAAAACGTTGTTCGGCTCGATATGTAGCGTGCACGACACCCTCGACTCCGTCAAACTCCAAGTGAAGACCGATTGGGTTCTTCCCACCACAAGCAAAACAGTTCTCTTCGCCCATGACCCTCCGCCTCTCTAAATACCTTGCGCTAACTCGCTTCCAACTCTCAGCTTATTGCCGCCTCGGTGCCTGTTGCTATGGGCCCCCAGCAGAGTCATGGCTAACATGGATCCAAGAGTCACGCATGGGCCTGCTGGACGGCCCTTGAAATGGAGGGAAGGGTCCAAACTTAGCCACGGTGGCTCCTGGGCGCCCATTGCCCGTCAGAACTGCCACCAGGGTCACCCGACATGATGTACTCGTCCGTCGAGCCTGGTCTAAGTAAGAGAACTAAAGCCAGATCCAAGTAGGGCACCAAAATCCACTTCAGGATGATCACGCATGACCGTCTGAAGCCGGATTGCGCTCTCGAAAAGCAACAGCAATGTCCCATCGCCCCGTCGAAGTAATCGCACTCCTGGGATCCTCCCCAAAGTTGCAGCATCCTCTGCGGTCACCACCCGTGCCACTCGATAGGGCGTAGACAGATACTCAATCAATGCTCCAAACTCGTGCTCCATACGGTACTGGAAGACCTCAAACTGCATCTGCCCCACGGCGGCTAGTACCGGGAGGGGATCCCCGTCGAGTTCGTATAGAACCTGGAGCACGCCTTCACGCTCCAACTGGTCAAGACCTCTGCGGAACTGCTTAGCTCGTCCAGGGTCCTTCACTCGCACACGACGGAACAACTCGGGCGCGAACTGTGGAAACGACGGAAAAACGACTGGCGAATCGGCATAGAGCGCATCACCAATTCGCAACTCACCGGCATTAACAAGACCGACCACATCCCCTGGGAATGCCACCTCAACCGTGGACCGATCGGAACCGAATAGGGAGCTGGCATACTTGGTGGAGAACGTCCGACCAGTAGCAGCATGCGTCAAACTCACACCACGCACGAACTTCCCCGAACAAACGCGAACAAATGCAACATGATCGCGATGAGCGGGGTCCATGTTAGCTTGAATCTTAAATACGAACCCAGATAGTGGGGCGTCAAGTGAACGCGTCTGACCGTTAACATCACGCCGAGGTCTTGGCGATGGGACAAGGTCCACCACTGCGTCGAGCAAAGAGCGCACGCCAAAATTATTCATTGCTGAGCCAACAAACAGAGGGCTGGTCTTCCCCTCAAGAAAACTCTCCTGATCGTGGGTGGCACCCACTGCATCCAGTAGCCCACATTCGTCAGCAGCATTGGCCCAGTCACTGCCTTCCTCTGTCGCTGCTATCGCTGCATCGACCTCCACTTCTGGCGCAAGAGTCTTGCCTCGTATGCTCCGCTCAAAGCGAGTGAAGCCTCCCGTTCTACGATCGAACACCCCGTGAAATTCGCCAGGAATGCCGACCGGCCAGGTCACCGGGGTGGGTCGCACACCGATCTTCGCCTCGATCTCATCAAGCAGTTCGAGCGGCGATCTGCCAGGACGATCTAGCTTATTCAAGAACGTGATCATCGGCAGGCCCAACGATCGGCAGACCTCGAAGAGCTTCAGCGTCTGTGCCTCAACACCCTTGGCAACATCGAGCACCATAACCACCGCATCAACCGCGGTGAGGACGCGATAGGTATCCTCGGAGAAGTCACGGTGGCCCGGCGTGTCAAGAAGGTTGATTACACAGTCGCGATATTCAAATTGAAGCGCGGTTGAGGTGACCGAGATGCCTCGCTCCTGCTCCATCGCCATCCAGTCCGACCGAGTATCTCGTCGGCCGGTTCGCGCCTTGACGGCTCCAGCCTCAGCGATTGCACCCGCGTAGAGCAAAAACTTCTCCGTCAGGGTGGTTTTGCCGGCATCAGGATGGCTGATGATCGCAAAAGTCCTACGCCTTGCAGCCTCCCACAGGATCTCTCCCGACTCAACCTCTTCTGTCAACATACCCACACCACATCCACTTCAAATTCAACTTGGTTAGGTCACGGCTACAGACCAACTAACCAACATCGATTCTACCGGCGATGTCTCGCACCGTGAGACTAGCGCCATGTGATCCTCGGATCAAGAACACCGTGTGGGATCGGAGCTATGGTGCACAAAATCAGATCGTTATCGCCTCTTTAGCTATCGCCAGCGGCGTTCGTCCTCTTGGGAGGAATGGTTCGTTTGCTCAACGCGGTGTTTGCCAACCATTCGCCTCAGGACCCACTGCCAAAGTCTTCGAATATGTCTAGCAGGCGACAGGCTCAAGAAGCAAACCCGTCCAATCTTGCTCAATGGAATCGACAGCATCTAGGCGTGATTACGCCAGACTGGAATTGTCTCGCAAAGCTCGGCCGGACACCCCAGCTCGATTCTAAAACCGATCGAAGCCAGGGTCCGAGTTCACTCAACTTAGCCAGGACAACAAGTGTGGAGCCCGACCAAAGCGATCGGACTCCACATCTTGATTATCAAATCAGCGTTGACTCAAATTACCAAGTGATATCACTCAGACAGATTCGGCTGCTCCAGTTGACTGGCTCGCTCGATCGCATCTTCGGTCTGTTTACTACCAGACCCAGATGCAACGCCCCAGTAGTAAAAGACGATGGCTAGAACAACCACAACCACAAGATCCCATGGATAGTGGATCAGGCCAGTCAGGTGATTGTACTGTCCTCCGAATCGCTTCGAACCGAAATAGGTCTCCAAAAGCGAAACGGCGATGAAGACCACCAACCAGATTCCTTGCCTCCAAGCCTGTGCATTGATCTTCGCGAGATCGCTACGGGCTGCGGAAACAATGAGATAGATGATAATCCCGATCGCATAGCCAACCGTCAGCTTCCAGACCGTCTCCCAGCCACTGAAGTAGATAATGAGTGAGCCCATTACGAAAGCAATTGGACCGATAACGCTGGCGCCACCCAAACGATATGGGCGATGGGCCGAAGCGTGATGGCGTCGAAACACTGCCAACGACACCGGACCCATTATATAGGTAAACACGGTTGCGGAGGAGATTACACCAACCAGCGACTGCCAGGTTGGGAACGGTAGCAAGAAGATCAAGGAGGCGATTATCGTCGCAACAGTGGCAAACATCGGGATGCCAGTCTTGTCTGAGATCCTTCTCCACGAGCGACCAAGGTACCCGTTCCGTGCACTACCTAGAATTACTCGCGGCGTCGAGGCGAAGTAGACAAGCCCGGTTCCTGAGGGCGAAAGGACCGCGTCAGCATAGAGAATTGTCGCTAGCCAACCCAAACCGAGTGCCGATGCCACCTGAGCAAACGGAGAGGACAAACTCAGACTCGCCCACCCATGTGTCAAATCCGACTTCGGAACAGCCGCTATAAATACCACTTGCAACAGAACGTACACTATCATGCCTACAACAAGCGCGGTTATGATCGCACGAGGAGCATCACGTTGTGGATGCTTCGCTTCCGCCGCCATCTCCACCGCCTGTCGAAACCCTAAAAATGAGAAGACAATTCCAGCAGTGGACACTGCCACCAATACACCGGCTGTACCATAGGGTGCGAATCCATGCGTGGCCGGAGCCGAGTAGTTCGACCAACTCTTAGCAACAAACAAGACTACCAAAATAGTGAGCGTTGGGGTCAAAAACTTTAGGAAGGTTACAAAACTATTTATCTTGGCATAAAGCTTGACGCCATAGACATTGATGACAAAGAAGATGATCAGGAAAATAGCCTCTACAATAAACGCAAGCGGTTGTTTACCCGAAAAACTCCCGTTGACGGTAGAACCAAACCCTTTTATATAGTGCGACGCATACTGCACCCCCGCCTCAGCCTCAATGGCGGGCACT
>DAHXNM010000087.1 GCA_027365375.1 Ferrimicrobium sp.
AACCCCAACCGCCTCGCCAACGATGCACAGACACTCAGCACCAGCAAGACGATTCAATCGGCGATGGCCGGTGGGCTCACCACCTCTCTAGCCCCGATCACAGGCGTGGCAGGCATATCAATCTCCCACGCTGAACTCGAGGGGATCATCGCAGCAGCTCTCGCACAACCAGCGGTAAAACAGCAATTCGTGAGCGCAATTCGCCAGGCTGATGGCCACCTTCTTGGCACCGATCACGCACCTGTAACCATCGGTGGTCCAGGGTTAACCCAGTTCATCGCCTCAGGAATCTCTCAATACTCCACCTCACTGGGTACCGCCGTCCAACAGACAAACCTGAGAGTTGCGATACCCGGTGCCGATCTACCAAATCTTGGATTTCTTGCGAGCGCGGCCAAAACTGCTGTCCCAATAGCCACCGAGCTCGCCGTCGTCCTCTTTCTCCTGGCGCTGATCGTGCACAAGGCTCGATCGGCTGTTATAGCTCGCATCGGCAAGTGGCTAATAGCTATGTCGATCGTCGCCGTACTGATCTTCTGGGCGATACCAACCTATCTTTTGCCGCAGATCCACTTGAGTTGGGCCCTTATCGCCTCCGTGATCCTCAAGGCTACCGGGCAAGGCGTCACCGTCTTCTACATTGAACTCGCCGTCTCCGGAATCATCCTGTATCTCTTGTCAAAGGCCGCTGCCAAGCTGGTGTAGCCTGCGCTAACCTCGTGGCGTTCGACGCATGCCAGCCTTTTCGCCCCGCGCCTGAAACTTCGTAGCCATCTTCCTGCTCGCCTCATCGATCATCTCATCGCCAAACATTACCGCCCCGCGAGCATCGTCACTTGTCGCAACCGCATAGGCGTCAAGCAGATCGCACGCCTTATCAAAAAGCTCCTGGGTTGGTCGGTAGACGTCATTTAGCACCTCTACTTGGGTTGGGTGTATGGCCCACTTGCCGTCATAGCCAAGCATTGCAGAACGCTTGGCGTAACTGCGTAGCCCGTCTAGGTCAGCGATTTTGAGATAGGGTCCGTCGATCACTTGGATACCAGCAGCACGTGCAGCCATAAGGATCTTCGAAAAGACGTAGTGAAAATGATCACCCGGATACTCGGGTACCTCCACCCCTCCGGTGAGCACCGGCATCTCCATCGATGCAGCGAAGTCTGCGGGACCAAAGACGACGGTCTCGATCCTGGGTGACGCCATACAGATCTCCTCGACGTTGATCAAGCCGGTCGTCGTCTCGATCTGGACCTCCAAGCCAATATGGCCCAACTCCAAGCCGGCTTCTCGCTCAACTTGGCTCAAAAGCAGGTCTGTGGCGACGACCTCGGCAGCACTCTGGACCTTAGGGAGCATGATCTCATCCAGGCGTTCTCCAGCGCCGCTAACAACCTCCAGGATATCCCTGAAGGTCAAAGCCGTGTCCCACGCATTCACTCGCACGCAGAGCACGCGGTCGTCCCAACCTCGGGCAGCTATCGCTTGGGCAACCTTCGCACGAGCGGCTACCTTCTCGGATGGGGCTACAGAATCTTCGAGATCCAAGAAGGTCATGTCGGCGGCGATATCGCGAGCTTTGGCGATAAAACGCTCACTCGATCCAGGGACAGAGAGACAAGACCGGCGCAATAACGAACGAGAGCGAAGTGACATAGCTCCATCTTACGCGAACCACAACATCCTCTCGCTCACGATTCAAGGCTAAAGAACGGCACCAAGCGGCGAGTTAACCTGCGCTACGGCCTCAACAATCTCGCCCCGGTCGCATCTGCGTGCAACCACGAACACCAAAATTCATCGATCAACTATGCGACACACAACTCAAACCAGAGGAAGCCGTATGGGGCGAGCGTCAACCGGTATGATCCATCGGTCTCAATAACGGGAAAAGGAGTCATGCCGAGAAGCTCCACCGGCACTCGACTGATCCAATCGCTCAGATCGACTGACACCGGCTGGACCTTCGAGGCAAAGTTGAACACACACAGCACCACTCTCTCATCTTGTGCAAGAAAGCGAGCGAACGCCAGCACGCAATCGTTGTCCACCGATAGCAGCTTGAACTCCCCGTCTCCTAGCACCGACTCTCGGTGCCGAACCGAAAGCATCTCCCTGGTCCATCGCAAGAACGAAGAAGGGTTGTTCATCTGGGACTCAACGTTTACGACTTGATACCCGTAGACAGGATCGATAATCGGGCTCGAATATAGCCTCGCCGGATCCGCACGAGAAAAACCTCCGTTACGGTCAGGAGACCATTGCATCGGGGTGCGGACCGAGTCCCGATCGCCGAGATAGATGTTATCTCCCATCAGAATCTCATCTCCGTAGTAGAGGATTGGCGATCCTGGAAGCGAGAGAATTAACGCGTGCAACAGTTCGGCCACTCTCCGATCGTTGTCGATCAGCGGAGCAAGCCGACGACCTATGCCGACGTTACGCCGCGAGATCGGGTCGCTTGCGAAGGCACTATAGAGGAACTCTCGCTCCTGTTCAGTCACCATCTCCAGCGTCAACTCATCGTGATTACGCAGAAAAATCCCCCACTGGCACCCAGCTGGAATATCCGGGGTCTGCCGCAGAGCCTCCGCGGTCGGCAGAGCACTCTCGGTCTTCACGCTAAGAAAGAGACGAGGCATCAGCGGAAAGTCATAGCACATATGGCACTCGTCACCATCGCCGAAGTAGTTCACCACTTCGGAGGGCACCTGGTTCACCTCAGCGAGAAGCACCGCCTCCGGGAACTCAGCATCGACAACCGAACGAATCTGTTTCAAGAAGGTGTGAGTTGCAGGTAGGTTCTCGCAGCGGGTGCCCTCCTCCTGGAATAGATAGGCGGCTGCATCTAGCCTGAATCCGTCGAATCCTAGCCCGAGCCAGTAACGAACTACCTGGAGCATGGCCTCCTGCACATCTGGGTTCTCATAGTTGAGATCCGGCTGATGATTAAAAAAACGATGCCAGTAGTACTGCTCGCGATCGGGGCAATATGTCCAATTCGAACTCTGCGAGTCCACAAAGATCACTGGTGCAGACTGGTAGCCGCCATCATCATCAGCCCAGACATACCAATCTGACTTTGGATTGTCACGCGACATCTTTGACTCCACGAACCAAGGATGTTGATCGCTGGTATGGTTCAGCACCAGATCTGCGATTACACGAATGCCTCGTAAGTGTGCCTGATTAAGGAGCTCTTCGATATCTGTAACACTGCCATAGGCCGGGTGGACGCTGTAGTAGTCGGAGACGTCGTAGCCTCCATCCTTCCAAGGAGATGCATAGAAAGGGAGGAGCCAAAGACAGTCGATACCGAGCCACTCAAGATAGTCGAGTTTGGAGGTCACTCCACGAATATCGCCCTGACCATCACCGGTCGCATCATAGAATCCACGCACATAAACCTCGTAGAATACTGCGCGTTGAAACCATGTACGCTCGTCGTTCAACTCGAGTATGCGTCTGGACGGATCAAGCACCTAACGACCCTCGAAATGGGCCTTACCTGGTCCATTCTCAAAAAACGAATTGATGCCTATCTCTGCATCCTTTGTTCCGAATACCTGGCCAAAGAAGGACTTCTCGAGCTCCAGCCCCTCAGCAAGGCTACCCGAAAGACCGGAATCGATCGCTCGTTTTGCAAACGACTGCGCAACGAGAGGCCCGCGGGCAAACTCGGTCGCCCAGGCCACGGCTGCCGCTTCCGCCTCACCATCTGCCACCACTCGGTCTACAAGACCCCATGAAAGCGCCTTGTGGACATCGATTGCCTGACCTCCAAGGATCATCTCCTTTGCCCGTGACACCCCTATCAAGCGTGGCAGGCGTTGTGTCCCGCCGCCACCAGGGATAATCCCTAAGGCGATCTCCGGTTGCCCCAGCTTAGCTCCCTCACCAGCAACTCTAAAATCGCAGGAGAGAGCAAGCTCGAGTCCGCCGCCGAGCGCATAACCCTCAACGGCGGCGATCACCACCCGTGGGAGCGTGCTTAGTGCATTAAGAGCCCAATGGAAGTACTGACCCATCTCACGGCCTACGGCCATACCACCAAATTCGCCAATCTCTGCTCCGGCGGCAAAAATACGCTTCGAGCCGGTGAGGACCACCGCCGAGGGTGGGTCGAGCGCCATGGCGTTAGCATAGGTCCATAGCTCCTCGAGCAATCCTTTCGACAACGCGTTGGCCTTTGGCCGGTTTAGGCGCAGAATGACGACGTTGTCGTCGGTCTCCTCTCGGATAAGGAACTCCGCCACTTTTACACTCCTTCTTTATCGTCGATGGATAGTTTTACCAGACCAACCAGTTCGGCCGCCGCCTTCTGGGGGGTCAAAGAACCTTCACGAACTCGGTCTCGTAAGTCATTGCGTTCGGCCACCGACTCCACTGCGCTCCGTAGGGTAGCCAAGACCAGCC
>DAHXNM010000097.1 GCA_027365375.1 Ferrimicrobium sp.
TTTGTGCGATAAGCATTTCATAGGTCTTCGCGTCGATCTTCTTAGCGGGATCCCCATAGCCCCGATGATTGGTGGTCGCTTTAACAAGGTTATCTGGCATTGCCGGACAGTACCACTGTCCCTCGATGAGAGAGGCGCCCTTAAAAGATTCGACAACACCCAGCTGGTTGCGTCGATAATCGAAGACCGGTTTGTACCCCAGCCTCCTCAAGATATTCTGAAACTTAGCTGGCATTGAGTTCGGTAAGTAGCCACGATCGGCGACCAGATAACCTTGTGGATGACCGCGCTCGACGATGGAGTTTATAACCCGCATCCCATTGCCTGCTACGCCCACACCTGGCTTGTCCATGCTCGCTCCCATCGCTAGGTTAGGGAAGTCGGAGAGCGTCGCATCGTCTAAAAAGTCTGGGCCGGTTATCGCGATCGTAAGCTCGAAAGCCCACTTGTAGGTCTTCGACTTGTTGGTGGGGTCACCTCGATGATCGCCTCCGCGCACATAGGTCCCTGCATCTCGTTCGGAGCTCTCGAATTCCGCTGACTTATAAGTCCCTTCTCTGGCGAAGGCGGTCATTGGTGTTCCGTCGATCGAGAGATTGCCACCCCAGCGAGCCAGGATCTCAGGAGGCAGTAGCCGTATTGTGGCCTCAAGCAATTGATTCATCACCCAAGTGATCTTTTGGCGCTGCGCCTCGACCTCATCGTCGTTGCGGGCTGCATCGATGGCTTCCCCCTCCGCTTTGGTAAGGCGGCGATTCCTTGGTGCAGGATATGGGTCGAGAACCACTAGGAACGAGTGGAGGGCTCTCCAACAGCGGTAGTAGAGGGGATCGCCCGTTATGGCTGGGTCGATGCCAAGCATTTGTTTTGCCTCGACTGAGAGTCGAGTCGCTATCAGTTCAGCCATTCGCGTAACCAGTAGAGGGGTACAGTTGGTAGCCAGAATGAGGAGCACGGCCAGCACGAGTCGATCATCGATACTCGCGCGCCTACCCCCTGGTCGCTTGCCATCCTACACTCGACGTTGCTCACGCCATTGCGCGAGCGCTTCGCAGATACCGGTCGACTCGATGAGGTTCTTCAAGAACGTGACATAGTCGTCGTCAAGGGTTGCGTGTAGGGTTTGCAGCAGCGGTTCGATAGAGAGCACTGGCCGACGAGGCCCATCGGTTCTCACGATCGATCACCTATTTGGTCGATCGCGGTACCTCTGAGCGCCTCGCGAAAGGCCAAAGTCCCAGCATCGGGCACATAAGTCAGGTAGCGGTCGAAGGCCTCAAGCGTTGCGATGCCTGCCGCCTGCATGAGCAGAACTACGGGGGTGCCAAGGGTGAGATGATGCACGATCCATGTGATTCGGAGCCGCGCGAGTGAGGGTTTGAGACCCGCGCCTGTCGCACGGCTGAGGAAATTCGATACCCCGTTGTTGTTGTAGCTCGTGCGCCCCTCGCCAAAGAGTGGCTTTCCCTTTGGGATTGAGGACACGGCAGTCTTGATGGGCTCCTCCCACTCTGCGAGAACTGGCACTGAGCGCGGATGCCGCCCGTGGACGTTGATGAGTACACCGAGGTCGTCCATCTGCACGTCGTTGACCGTCACGCGCACAAGATCTTCGGTCCGTAGACCTGCTCCTGCGCCGAGGGCTAAGAGAACCTTTGCGTCTCGGATGCGGGTGGCCGGATGTTGACCGTCAGCCCACGATCGTAACGCGGCCAAATCGCGCACTGTATAGGGGCGTGCGGGATCTACGGCCGGGAACGGTGTAGACGCAGCCCTCACCCGAATACCTTCAGCTTCAAGCAGGATTTTGCGCATGAGCAACAGCCGCGATCGGTAAGTTGCGAGGCTGGTTTTGCGGACACCTGGACACCCGTGGTTGATGAACTCCTCGATGAGTTCGCGCTGCAAGAGCACTTCGCGTTCTAGAGGCAGACCGGCAGACTGGCGAGTCCACAGAACGTACTGAGCTACGACGGAGAGCATGGCATCAACCGGCCGTGTGGCTGATGCCTGCACATCCCTCATGAGAGCGCGCACAAAGGGTTCGATCGGCCCCCAGTATTTCTCGGGAAAGGCGGGACGATAGCTATCTATGCGAGCAGCACTGTCAATAGATGACATTGCCTGTTTTTGACAACCGTTACTGGTTCTACATGTATACTGGACATACAGGTGGGGTACTCCTATCTGTAAGTTAGAAAGCACCGAGTCACTCCTTGTCGCCAAACTACAGAGTGACTCGATGCGCTTTTATTATTGGCTAGATGCCACCGCACCCTCAGGGCTGATGGTCGGCGAATTCACTGCCGGTGGTGATTCCTCAGCTACTGCGATTTGGTAACGACCTCGATCCACTACCCGTAGGTCGCCAGCTTTCGTCAGCCGGTGAACCGTCGCTCGCAAACTCGCATCAGGATTGATCCCCTTTGGGGACCATCCCCTGGAAGCGAGTTCGTTCCCCAATTCTGCGATCGACCAAACCTTAGGGATTGCCTTCATGACGAGGCGCACGGCCTCACTTGCGTTTGGGACACCGTCCTTCTGTGAGTACACGATCTTCGGATCTGGCGCTTGGCCCATGAGCGCCTCAACCTCTGTGCAGGCTGTTCGGAGCGCATCGATACGCTTCTGCAAGGCTGCCATTTCACTTTCGGCTATCGCGAGCTTGTCACGCAACGCCTCCAGAGTCGCCTCGTTGCTCGAGTTTGAAACGTCAATCATACTCACGAGTATATGGTGCCACCTCCCAACATATGCTTTTTTGGAGAAAATTTATACCTAATGCTATATTTCAAAGCCCTCAATGTTATCCCATCTAGAGTCGTCATCAATCTTGTATACAATCTTGGACGCCCCCTAGTGATCGCCAGAGCAGAACGCCACGGCCAGCTAGGCCGGATCGAAATCCAGCTGACACCCTGTGCGGGTTGTTAGAAAGCACTTGATTGATGACGCCTCTGAGAGATTGGTACGTGTTGCACACAGGTGCGCTGTCGCTTTCGCGATCGACACCCTTCCTACCCACGAGTCACAGTGAGAGCGAGCCGGTCGCGGTGTTTCGATGAAAGGGAATGATCTCGTAGGCTGATTCCGGACTGGTTTGACCCACACGTCTCGGGCGAGCCTAACTGCCGAGTGGGGCTGTGAACAGGGATAAGCGACCTAGGCCGACCTGGAACATGAGTTAGGGAGGTGGTTGGAAGGTTGCATAGAGGGGAGGCTATGTATCCTGCGGACTTTTCCACTGGGATACCTAAGCAAAGCAACATTAACGCACTACGAGCAGTCGTAGTGTGACCTTAGCCAACATGCAGTATGAATCCTCAAGCAGGGCCTTGGCGCGGCTGTTCAAGTCTGGCTCGGCACTGTCATCATTGGGCAACCACGGCAAAGCGATTGCGCCACTAGTGAACTGGAGTGCACGGATACGTCCGGGGTGTAGGTTAGCGAGTTTCCGACTCGGCATGATGCTCGTTTGTAATGAGTGCATAACATAGTGAGTATTAATGTCACAACAGAATAGTACATTGCGATGCCCATATAATATACGGGTGTAACATACCGGGTCGTGCGACATAGGATAGGCCCTCTGGCGACCACCAATGGCTACCTAAGATAGCTCGCAAGGATAGGGCGGTTTATGCAGCCGATGCCTCAGTTGTGCGCGCTAAGGTTCGAGGTCTTAAGAATTGGACGAGAGTGGTGGGCGGATAGTTGATCGAGCTCTCGCTTTCGGGGGTGAGGCATGTGATTCGCTGTGTTGGCTCTACGGATAGGACCGAGAATATGCGAACACTTTGGATTCGGGGTATCGGTCAGAGCCAATCATTCCTTAATATGTGCACACAGCACTGTTGCGAGTTAGAGACCATCTGGGTGAAAACATGGCTGAAGACTCACTGATGGAGCAGTAGAATCCCATCAAACTCGAATATAGCATTGTCAATACCTTGTTCGGGCCAGGATAGTTCGATGACACAAGCCCCTGGTGGTGGTAGAGGCATGATCCATAGCCAAAGAGAGTTGTCATCGGAAGGATCTCGGTTGAAGCGCACTACAGTTGGGTCGCCAGGCATATCTTCTCGTCGCAGATCGGTGACGAGATTCTTGCGTCCATCGGCGAATCTGACTTCTAGTTGAAGGCCGTTGTAGGGGTCGGACGACTGATTGTTCTCCCAGTAAGGCTTCTGATTTAGGTCAGACAACGACGTCGTACTGGTCCCGATGTTCTTGTCAGTCCTTTTGAAGTTCATCTCAAAACCATCGAGATAGGGGATCACCCGTTCGCAGGTGAGCACCATTTTGTCATTGTCCGCCAGGACGACCGATTGAGGAAGCGCCGAAGGGGGGAGCTTGTGTTGCGAGACAACGATCTCTTCTGTCCAGCCCGTCTTAACCTCGAGCGAAGAGACAGAAAGAAAAGTCTCTTGGAGAAGATCAAAAAACAAGTTCCGATCCTGAGCGACCACCCTGGTGCAGAGGAAAACCCCTGGCCGGACGTGGTCCCACCACTCTATTTCACTATCTAGTATCGTGATTGACGCTTTCAATTCGAAGCCAGATGTCGACTGCCGCTGATCGACAACCTTTTCGGCGAGCGATTTGACCTGTGTGTGGACCTCCCCAACGTACCTACGCCCAAACGCGATGCGTTCCGCCGTCCGAGTTCTGTTCCACTCCAATGCTCTGTCTCTGGCCAGTTGCAATACGTTGAGAGCGGCTGATGACGAGGCGAGATCGCGCAACAGGGGTACTTCGGCAACCACCTGATCGAATGGTGTCCCACGCCTCAGTAGTCGAGACTCCACTGATAATAAATCTGTAGCGTCAGCGTGATTCTTTGGTTGCAGTGGGATCGCAAGTTTCCAGAGCCTAAGCCAAGTGCCCGTAACTAATTTGACATCAGCCGCACTCAGTCGCACGTGAACCGGATCGCCAACTGAAACGAGTGGCGGGGGAACGCGCGGCAATGTGGCCTCGTCTAGTTGGATAGAATCACGAAGGTATAGCAGTACGTTCAGCAGTTCAGCCTGAAAGTCCCACCGTACAGACCAATGACTGTGATCGAAGGTGTTCCTCATGAGAGCCTCCTCTCCTATATCCCGATCGCTGCACTGCCATACGTTGTACCGAGGCTGCCGTCACCGTGCTGACCCAAAGTCTTGACTCGTTCAAAGCTTTAACGCCACCGGAAGTGGTAAAAGCCCAGATATCAGACAGTCCATGGGGCCTTGTCCACCTCGCATGTGAATCGGCCCCGTAATTCTACCCCTCTGATCCCTCTGCTGCTCCGATTCGGAGGAGCAGTTAGGGAACATCGGTACTGGCAGTCGGACTCTCCGAGTAGCAAATGGCCTTCGTTCCGTACGCGTAACTTCCACCGGAAACTCCGCCAATGTAGAAACCTGCACCTTTAAGCGCCTGGTAATACGGATTCTCCCAATCATAACCAGGACTACTCTCGCTCCACTGGTTGCCCCACGATCTGTTGTAGGTTGTATTAGATCCCGAGGCATCCCAGTAGTTGAATAGTACCGTTCCAATCACGCTTGGCTCGACACCGTATCCGGTGTCAACAACCACTCCGGAGTCGTTGCTGTTAGGGCCGATATAAATGTAGCTACTTCCACAGCTGCCGGTCACCGTATCAGCGGGCCGAATGGAAACATGCCGCGAGAGTTGCTGTCGTGCGGCATCCGCAATCGGCGCAGGCGCATTCAGGCGAACTCCATTTGCAAGAGTGAGTACCGACATTCCGTTTGCTCCCATCGGAGATACAGACTTAACAGTACTCGCGACCATAGGCTCAACGTTGGCGACAACCTTAGACTCATTGACTTGGCCAACACTAGCACCCGAAACGGGAGCGGCCCCGCTAGCATAAGCATTAGGCACTGCCACGAGCGATGTCAGCAGGCTAGCGACAGCTAGCGCAGCCCCTCCTCGAACCATGTTCCTTACCTTCACCATTACCCCCTTATGGTAATTATCATTACCAGAGTTATCATCTGCTGCAATCGAGAAGCTAACACGAGTTGGCGACGTTTTCACAGCATTATGAGAAATTAGCGCAAATATACCCACCACCAGGATGTTTAGCATCTGGTAGCGAAAAGCGCCAGAATCGGTGTTCAACATTCCTATGGGGAGACTGTCGGCCGAGG
>DAHXNM010000103.1 GCA_027365375.1 Ferrimicrobium sp.
TCCGGTCTATTCAAACAACGACAAGACGGTTACGATTACCCTCAAAAATTACAAGTGGTCGAACGGCGAGTCGGTCACCTCACGCGATGTCATCTTCTGGATGAATCTGCTTAAGGCGAACAAGTCCGCATGGGCGGCCTATGTTCCCGGTGACTTCCCGGATAACGTTGTCTCCTATACGGCAAAGAATGCCTCGACTGTGGTCTTCCAGCTGAACAAGTCCTACAGCCCAACCTGGTTCACCTATAACGAGTTGAGCCAGATCACCCCTCTGCCAATCGCATGGGATCGTACCTCGCTTAACGGGGCAGCACCGAGCCCGACGGCTGCGAATCTACCCGACACCACGACCGCTGGTGCCGTAGCTGTCTATAAGTTCTTGAATGCACAGGCGGGTGACCTCTCTACCTATGCGACAAGCCCGATCTGGTCTGTGGTTGATGGTCCATGGAAACTGCAGAGCTTCACTACCGCTGGTAAGGCTGTCTTTGTTCCAAATGCCAGCTACTCAGGTCCAGTAAAGCCATCGCTGTCTCAGTTCGTCGAACTGCCGTTCACGCAAGCTTCGGCTGAGTTCAACGTCCTTCGTGCCGGGAACAACGCGATCACCTATGGCTATCTGCCGGTGACCGACCTCACGCAGAAGTCCTACGTAGAGTCGATTGGTTACAAGGTTAATCCTTGGATCGACCTTGGCTTTAACTACTGGGTAGATAACTACAACAACCCGACCTATGGTCCTCTGTTCAAGCAGCTCTACTTCCGCCAGGCTCTCCAACACCTCGTTGACCAGCCTGCTTGGATCACCAGCTTCTTGAAGGGTTATGCGGTACCGAGTTATTCACCAGTGCCGTTGGCACCGGCTAACCCATTCGCCGATGCGAACTCGAAGACAAATCCGTACCCGTACTCGGTCTCTGCCGCCAAGAACCTTCTTACCTCTCACGGGTTCAAGATGGTCAATGGCGTCATGACCTGTGAGAGTCCAGGGAACGGTGCAACTCAATGTGGTACCGGTGTCTCGCAGGGCCTCGCTTTGAACCTAAATCTTCAGTACGCCTCTGGTAATACAGCGACAACACAGGAGATGGACGCCTATGCGTCAGCGGCAAAGCAGGCTGGCATCAACATCAGCTTGAGTTCTGCAAGCTTCAATACGGTGATTGGCAATGCTGCTCCGTGTAAGCCCTCACAGGCCTCTTGCAAGTGGGAGATGGAGAACTGGGCAGGTGGCTGGGAGTACAGCCCGGATAGCTATCCCTCCGGTGGTGAACTCTTCGGCACCAATGCAGGTTCGAACTTTGGAAGCTACTCTAGCTCCACGGCTAACAGCTTGATTGCGGCGACCCATACGTCCTTCAATCCACAGGCCGCGCTCGATGCTTACCAGAACTTCATGGTAAAACAGCTACCGGTTATCTATCAGCCATCGCCAGACTATGCCATCTCGTTGATCTCGAGCAAGCTCGGTGGTGTAACCCAGAACCCGTACCTGAATCTCACACCAGAGACCTGGTACCTTACTAAGTAATTAACAACACATCTACGATGACGACCCTGTTCTCTGTCAATTATGCTGAGAACAAGGGTCGTCATTGCATTACCGATACTCGTTGCCGCTAGAGGGGAAGCTATGGTTGGTTACACCATCCGTCGAATAATCCAGTCGATCATCGTACTGGTGGGCGTTTTGATTATAATGTTCATCCTGCAGTCGCTGCTGCCGGATCCTGCGCGAGCCATTGTTGGCGTCCATGCATCGCCAGCGGTGGTGCACGCTTTTATTGTGCAGAACTATCTGAACAAGCCTTTTTACTTCCAACTATGGCATTATCTCTACCAAATCGTGTGGCAGCACACACTTGGAACCTCTTACAAGCTCAACGAGTCTGTGGGTTCAATCCTGGAGCGCGATGCACCGAAGTCATTTCTTCTTGTTGGTGTCGCCCTGATAATCTCTATCGTCGTTGCGATTCCAATCGGAATCTACCAGGCAGTGCGTCGTAACCGAGCATCCGACCAGGCAGTAACCGGCCTCTCGTTCATCCTCTACGCCATGCCTACCTTCTTCCTAGGAGAACTACTAATCCTGCTCTTCTCCGAGTACTTCCATCTCCTTCCAGCGGAGGCACCCCAAGGTTCGACTGTGGGGCAGATTTTGGCTCAACCCACCGGTCTCATACTGCCGATCGCGACTTTGGCCCTCGTCAACTTTGCTGGCTACTCGCGCTTCATGCGCTCATCTGCCATTGAGTCGCTAGCCCAAGATTTCATTAGGACAGCTCGCGCCAAGGGACTCTCGGAGCGGGTGGTTCTCTTTAAACACATGCTGCGGAACTCTCTCATCCCAATCGTAACCTTGGTTGGTTTGACGCTACCAGCAGTACTTACCGCCGGCCTCATTACCGAGTTCCTCTTCAACTTCCCGGGAATAGGATCGGATTATATCACCGCCCTTACCAGCCAGGATTACCCAACAGCATTGGGGATCACCCTCATCGTCGCCGTCTTTACCGTCCTTGGGAACTTGCTCGCTGATATCGCCTACGCAGCCCTCGACCCGCGCGTCCGTTACTAGACAGGAAGGACATTTCGCAACATGTCAATCACTGAAGATCTGAACCCGGAAATTGAAGGCGAGTTCGCTGCACCATTCGCTGGCTCTAACCTACCTCCGATGCCCGAAGGCGGTGATGTCAGTGGATCAGGCTCTGCCTGGCGACTGATTTTACGTTCCTTCTTTGACAACAAACTTGGGATCCTGGGAGTTACGCTCCTGGTACTCCTCTTGCTATTCAGCTTCGCAGGGCCGTTGTTCTATCACTCCGACACGGCGGTGGCTACATATAGTATCAACCTACCTCCTGGTCCCGGGCATCCACTTGGTACTGACCCGAGTGGGCGCGATGTGCTTGGCAGGCTGATGACTGGTGGGCAGGATAGCTTGATTATCGGCATAATTTCAGCAATCATAGCCACCATCATCGGCACCCTATGGGGGGCTATATCCGGCTTCTTTGGCGGTGCGGTCGATACTGTGCTTATGCGAATCGTCGACGTCATGCTAGCGATCCCTACAATCTTTATTCTGTTGTACCTAGAGACGATCTATCATCCGACGGTCTCTTTGCTCATTATCACAATCTCCATCGTCTCCTGGCTTACAGCGGCACGGCTTGTGCGTGGTGAGACACTCAGCCTGCGAACGCGGGAGTATGTGCGAGCGGTCAAAATAATGGGTGGTGGGCGATTCCGCACGATCATACGCCATATCATTCCGAACACCATCGGGGTGGTTGTGGTGCAAGCTACATTTACGGTTGCGAACTCGATCCTTTTGTTGGCTACCTTGGGATTTCTCGGGTTTGGGCTAGCTCCACCGGCCGCCGACTGGGGATCCATGCTCTCTGGTGGCGTCAACTATATCTACGACGGATACTGGTGGCTCATTTACCCTGCCGGCCTCGCCATCGTGATTACGGTTCTCGCTTTCAACTACGTCGGCGACGCACTGCGCGATGCCTTCGACGTCAGATTACAACGGCATTGAGATCAATGATCGACCGAAGCGAAGGCGGCCAACGCTCGACCCGAGAGGGCGTGACGAACGAGCTGCTTGCCATCGAGGATCTTCACGTGGACATCTCGGTGC
>DAHXNM010000112.1 GCA_027365375.1 Ferrimicrobium sp.
GAGGTAGCTTCGCCGGTCATAGACCTGATCGCCAACACGCTCGGCTACCTCTCGATACCTTGTGACCAACCCCTGATCGAGATCTGGGTTCTCCTCAATGAGGCGCCGGAGGATCTCCTTGGGACCGACAGCAGCGGTGACCACGACGTCGGTCAAGAACTGCATCCGCCTCACCGACTGTCCCGCCAGGCTGGCCAATAGGCGCCCCCACTGGGCGAGCACATTGTGTTGTTCCGCATCTGAGAGGAGCAGTAGGTGGCTGCTGGATGGGATTAGCCACACACCCAGCCATGCAGACCTCGTTCCTTTCTTGTCGTCATACCACAAGACACCCTCGGTCTGGTTGAGACGGCTGATAGACACTGTTCCAAAAATACCCAGATCCATCTCAACGACTTGGTTTGCGATTCGGGTCTTGGTCGATGAGGTGCGGGTCCATGAGAACAATGATGTGAACCAAGAAGCTCGCTTGTGAATCAGAATCGTAATCCACTCAGTAACAATATGGTGGCGAATCGGGACACTGTTGCCAATGATCAGAGTGCCACCGATCACCAGCTCAAGGGCGAGATTGTGCACCACAGGGATGAGTAAGACGACGATGATCGCGGTCAATACGGAGTGGTTTCGGATGAACGGGATCCATGTTGGGGATCTGCGTCTTGGAAATTTTGTGGCCATACCTATATACATAGGCACAAAAGTGGCCTATTTAGTTGGGTAGCGAGGTGATTTTGTGGCTGACATGCCAATATTTCGAGTAGATGACTTGGGGTCACTGGTAGAGGAGCTATACCGCTTCTACCAAAACCTGGGTTATCCCGTCGCTTTTGCCTACATACGGGCCAACGGTTTGTGTGCCTGTGGTGACAGCGGCTGTGCTTTGGACCCCCACCTACTAGCGGGTGACACGCTCAAAGAGATAGGACGTTCCGGTTCGACAAACCAAGCCTCGCAATTGTCTGTCAGTCCACGACTGGTCATCCAAACCAACTTCACGGTGGCGACCGAAGGTAGCAGCGTGCTTGGACACATCAAGGACACGGTTAGCGTCCCAATTCTTCGACACGGCAACATCTGCTACCTCTTTGTCCGCGACGCTAGCGCATTCCCCAACCTTTGGCCAGTCCTTGGCCAACCGAGCATCTCTTGGGTATCGTTGCCCCCCTATCGCAGCGACTCCCCTGCTGGAGGATACGACCTGCCCGCATGGTTGGCCCCACTTTCAATTGCTCATGATCAGCTCCCTCTCCTCAATGACCTCCTCCCCCAAAGTGTGTTCTCCCGCATTACCCAAATCCAGCGAGTAGGCATCGAGGTGCAACAGCGCACCGGTGAAGGAGTGATCCCCCTCGATCAGATTGTGACCTACGCCGCAGAGGAGTTACAGAGGAGTGGACAGACTCAAGAGACACTGGCCCTTTTGGGAGCGGCATGCGTTGGTGAACTACTCAGCGTTGGCCAAGCTCATCGACTACTCGGCCACGACACCGATGAGCTGCGCGTGGCAATTCTTGACACACTCTTCGCCGAGGGCGATATCGCCACGGACGAGCTGATCGAGATCCTCTATGACTCCGCAGTTGCGATGATTATTGAGAGCGAGGGCATCGACAGCGAGGGCCTCGAGGATGAGGATGCGGACGCAGCCGAAAACGACGCCGAGGCTCAGGAGCTAGAGGGCTCAGTCCACCCTGGACCGATGGCCGGCATTGGCGAGCTCAAGGGCAACGACGATTCTGCATCTGTAGCTATCTACGCCGAGAACTACCTCGACGAGCTCATTGAGTCCGATCAATGGGACGCGGACCCAGACGATATGTCAGTCACAGCCTTAGACTCAGACGCTCTCGATTGGGAGCAGATACTCGATGGAGTCGACCCCGCTACCTTAACCCCGCTGACACTGGTCGCGATTGTCCTAGATGAGTTGGGGATCTCGCGAGATCCTCTAACGAGTCTTGCTCTCCTTGACATGGCGTTAACAGCCATCTCGGAACCTCCCATGCACCCAGACGAGTTGTTTGGCTATCTATGGCCCACACGTCAAGCACTCCTTGGGGAGCTTGAGTTCCATAGCGTAGTTGTACAGCTATTGGCCGGAATTCTGCTTCGCTTCGAGATGATGTGCGAGGCAGGGACGCTAGTGGCGGATGAGACCTTTCTCGACCAGCTCTTGCACCTCAACACGCCCTCCCTCGTCTCGGATCTCTTTGGTGCTCCAAACATTGTCTTCTGGCTAGAAAAGCACGTTCTCCAAGCTCCTCTCGTCCAGCTCGATACTCGAATCCACAAGATCGCCTATGTCCTCGACACGGTGGGCGCACAAATCATCCCCGACGTATCGACTCGGTACTACCTGGATCTCATCAGGGAGAGAATCGATGACTGAAGACCTCTGGCTCGATATCTCCAAAGTCGCTCACGCCTTGGCAACACGACACGATACCGCCTCATACTATCGCCCACAGTACATCACATTGTTACTCGATTCCCTTCTAGAACCCGAATTCACGAGGCTCGGGCGGGTCATTGCGGATGATCTGTTTGCCGCGATTGAGGCACAATGTGGGACCTCGATCTGTGCCTCGGATCGAGACATGTTCTGGAGTGCATTTGGGGTTGAGCGCTGTGCCCCCGGCGTTGAGGTACTGCAGCGTTCTCGTGCGGCGCGGGGCCTCGACGCATTCCTTGCTGGTTCATCATTGCCACCCAGTCTTATTGACCGGGTTCGGACGCTACAACAAGCCCAGAATCCCTTCGCAGTCAGAGTACTGCAGATGCACCCTCCTCAGATAACTGCGCGGCTATACCGTAACCCATTGGATGCCTACCGCTCCCTGTACGCCCTCTGTGAGTGGAGACTTGCCAAGGAGTCCAAAGAGGTAGAGATATTACAGAACTGGATAGGGAACGTGATCTACCATCAGGTTTGGTATCGCGTGGTGATCAACCAGATTGACCCGGGTGCAGTAGAGGACATCTCTCAGGATGTCACATTGCGCACCCTTGAACAGCTCGCGATCTATCAACCCCAACGCAGAACTTCGCTCTCGAATTGGACCTTCAACATGGTGAATCAATCGATCTCCATGGCGGGAAGATCCCTGCGACGCGAACGTAATACGGTCGCCTTCTTCACC
>DAHXNM010000126.1 GCA_027365375.1 Ferrimicrobium sp.
CAATAATTGGTCCTCGTAACTCCCCGCATCAGACTTTGATCGCGCAACAAAGGCTGCAAGAAACGTTCGATGGCTCACGCGATGGCCCCACAACAAGCATTACATACATGCGTGGTGTGCGCTAGATCATCCGGACTTTGAGAAGATCGGCTGCTCGATTGCGATGGTGCGGTGATTGCGATGGTGTTGCTGTTTAGATCTCTGTCGAGTGAGATGCTGATTTAGTTTCATCCACCTCGACGGTGTGGGTCATACATCAACTTGTTTATTAAAACCTGACCGTAAAGGGTCAGTCGGACTCGCCTCTAAACCGACCATAATCTCATGCAACTGGAGGCGGAGCGTTCCAATCGGTTTCTGTGAATAGCTCCCTCGTCCGCTGTGTCGAGATATCTTTCCCACCGATATTGTTCGCTGAACATCCAAGATGTAAGGCGGTGACGAATGGCTCATATCGAGTCACCGTCTGGTGACTCTACCCATGGAGGTTTGCATAATGCGACAGCGTGTTTGGTTGAAGGTCATGAAGGCTAGTGTTGGGACGATTGGTTTAGCTGGTCTCATCGCCTTCGGTGGCTCCGTGACCGCATCGGCGCTATCGAGCTCCTCGACTCCGACGGTTTCCAGTAGTGGTGCTGCCGCTGTGGGCTATCATCTTGCTGCCGCCGATGGCGGTGTTTTTACTTTTGGTGCTACTGGCTTCTATGGCAGCACTTACTCTGATGGTCTCACTGGTCTGTCGGGATCGCATCCACTCAATGCTCCGATCGTCGGGATCGCCGAAATGGGCAGTGGTAAGGGCTATTGGATGGTAGCCGCCGACGGTGGAGTCTTTAACTTCGGCAGTGCCGGCTTCTATGGCAGTACCTATGCCCTTGGCCTTACCGGCCTTAGTGGCAGCCACCCATTGGGTTCACCGGTGGTCGGGATTGCACCCACGCCAGATGGCAAAGGTTACTGGTTGGTTACCAAGGCCGGCCATGTCTATGGCTTTGGAGACGCGAGCTTCCATGGCGATACTTACTCTGATGGTCTCACTGGTCTGTCGGGATCGCATCCACTCAGTGCTCCGATCGTCGGTATCCAATCCACTCCAAACGGTCAGGGATACTGGCTGGTCGCAGCCGACGGTGGTGTCTTTAACTTCGGTAATGCGGGGTTCTATGGCAATACTTACTCTGATGGCCTCACCGGCCTGAACGGGTCGCATCCGCTGGTGTCAGCGGTAGTCGGTATGGTACCAACCGCCAACGGCCAGGGGTATTGGCTCGCCACGAAGGCCGGTTTCATCTACAGTTTCGGTTCAGCCGACTTCCTTGGTGATAGTTCATCGCTTGGGTTGACTGGCCTTGGAGGTCCTAGTCCGTTGGCGGCGCCCATCGTCGGTATTGCGGAATAGGCCATGAGACGGAGCATCGGTAGCTCGCACTCGTCTTGTTCCTGATGAGGTAAGTGGTCTCATGATTGCGCAAGCAACTATGAGCTCGCCGCGGTAGCTACTGCCGAGTTGTAGCGTAATGTTTCACGGTTATACAGAATCGACTGCCATATCCTCGGTGGACGTGCTTGGTCACAGTCGCGTTGGGATGATTTGTAGTTGATGCCGCTGTTAACTTGCTCATCGCTATCGGTGCCCACCGATAGCGATGAGTGATTGTCGGCTCTTGCTCTGCGACGGTCGGCGACCTCCTGCTGATTCTGTCTCCGATAATGATTGGATTCCGAGTTCAAGGGATGCCTACTCAGCGACCCCATCCTTGTTGCCTGGAGAGTTGCTTTCATGTTTCGCTATCTGTTCATTGCTCCTAGGGCGAAGGAGGACGGTCATGAAACGAACTGAAGGTTACACTCGAATCGCGGTTGCCGTCGTGAATCTTGGCAGTCTTCTTTGAGCAATAGCTGGCACACAGGAGAGCTGGTCACGCCGGAGGCCGTTAAGGGGTGTGGCTAAAATTAGACGACGATGCAAAGAGCACCAACAAGCTGCCTAGCCCGTTTCGAGATCGCCTTGTTCGAGATCGTATATGTTAGGCCCGTAGATATCTGACAACCTCTGCAATCGTATCGTTTTCTGTATGCTCACACCGGCACTCGTCTGCCTCGATGCAATCCAATGTCTATCGGGTATCGGTTTTCGCGTGCTCTTTGGTACTCGGAGGTCAAGACTGGGCCATCTAGGTGGGTTGGATGTCGCAAATCTAACCGGACTCGACACAGAGACCTGGCGTCGCTGCACTAGGCTCGAACTCGCTTGAAGTACTTGATGCTGATCATAGAGGCAATCGGCTTGGGTATAGACGGAGCATGCATATACCCACTGCTCGGTCGAGACGAGGGCCGTGTTTGGTGAGCAAGGTTGTTATGAGGGCGATGGTTTGGCAACAACTGCAACGGAGATAGCGCCCAATTCTGATTGGCGGGTGCGTGGTAGGTGCCTACTCCTCGCAACCGGTGTCGGGTTGGTCGTCGGAGTGCTGGTGTGCCTGCCTTGGTTCGGCCGTGGATGGGTGATATTCTTAGACTGGGTTCCCTCTCCTCATGGCGCCATCCTTCCAAACTCGGTATTTGGGTTGTCTGGCGGTCTGGTGGCATCCCTCCCGCTCGGTATTGCTGAAGCAGTCCTCTCGCGCCTGTTCGGGTCCTGGGTAGCGGTCATCGAGATCATTGGATTCTTTGTCGTCGCATCCGTCTCGATTGGAAGACTAGCTAGCGTCACTCCGGCCGCCAGTTGGGTGAGGATCACCGCAGCGCAGCTGTTGTTCTGTGTGAATCCGTTCGTCTTTGATCGTCTATATGCAGGTCAGATCGGGATCCTGCTCGGCTATGCGATACTTCCTTTGGGGATCAGAGCACTGATCGAGGCGAGAAGCGGTGGGTGGAGATGTTGGCTCAAAGTGGGGCTTTGGTGGGTTCTCCTGCTCTCCTGTGCTCCGCACTTTGCCTGGATTTTCGCACTACCTGTCGCTGTGGTGGGGTTGATGAATCTAGGTCATTGGCGAGTTATTCTCGGGATTGCCCTTAGCGTGCTCGTCGCCTTCCTGGCGACTATCTATGTCCTTGTGGCCGCTGGAGTTGGTGGCGTTGGGTTAAAGGTTGGGCCGCGAAATCTAGAGGCCTTTCGCACCACGGCAGATCCACATCTTGGCCTCTTTGTCAACGTGATCGGCCTCTATGGATTCTGGCGTCTTGGTCCAACGCTGGCCAAACAGGTGATAACAGGTTGGCCGATCCTACTCCTTGTTCTTATTGTGGTCATCGTCTATGGATACATCGTTCATTGGCGACGCGCCAAGGGCTCTTGGAATGACCAACAGGTCGTGATTCTCCTTGTTGTGATCGGATTGGGAGGTGCAATCCTGGCGATGGGCTCTCAAGGTCCGTTTGGCGGGCTCTTTACCTGGATGTACCTACATGTCCCTTATTTCAATATCATGCGCGAGCCCGAGAAGTTCTCGATGTTGTTAGCGCTCAGCTATGCGATCGGTTTCGGTTGGGGGGTGGAGTCACTCCATCTCAGTGCTCAAGGTAGGATAGCGAAGATAGTGACGATCGCGATTGCAGCGATAGTCGTACTGGCTTACGAACCCCTTCTCTTCTGGGGCATCAGTGGTCAGGTAAAGACGAGCCACTATCCCTCCTCCTGGTACGCAGCTAATCGACTGATGGGAACTGGCAATGGTCGTGTCCTTGTCTTTCCGTGGCATCAGTATCTTTCCTATCCCTTCACGCAGAATCGCGTAGTTGCCAACCTCTCTCCAGGATTCTTCTCCAGGCCGGTTATATCTGGTGACAATGTTCAGCTGCCGAATATCCCCACATCAGCCACATCGCGCGAGTCAAGATTCATCCAGTACGCGATTGATCACGGTTCACAGACGCACTACTTTGGTTCGCTTCTAACCCCACTAGGTGTGAAGTACGTGGTACTAGAAAAGACGGTCGATTGGCGTCTCTATAGCTGGCTGCACACGCAACGCGATCTAAAGGAGGTGATGGACTCGCCTTCTATCGTCGTGTTTCGCAACAGTGCAT
>DAHXNM010000130.1 GCA_027365375.1 Ferrimicrobium sp.
GAGGGTTTTATCGGTTTTCTTGTCAAAACGGTCTCGTTGCCCCTCGTTGTCTGCTAATTTACGCTTATGCCATTGCCACCACAATTGACGCCAGAACAGAGGGCCGCCGCACTTGCAAAGGGTGCAGAGGCGAGGAGAGCCCGTGCTGAGGTGAAGGAACGCCTGAAGTTGGGGAGTCTATCGCTGACCGCGTTGCTCGCCGAAGCCGAGAAGGATGAGATCGTAGGGAGGATGAAGGTGCTTTCAGTACTCGAGTCGCTTCCTGGGATCGGCAAGGTCAAGGCTCGTAGGATTATGGAGGAGATCGGCATAGCTGATACTCGTCGAGTCCAGGGGCTTGGAGCTGTCCAACGCAAGCGTCTTCTCGAGGAGACTGAGCGTCACTGACCGTTGTCCTCTGCGGCCCCGGTGGGGTCGGAAAGGGAACGATTGCTAGTGAGGTCGTGACCCGGCTTCCCTGCCTGTCTCTTTCGCGGTCGTGGACCACGAGGGAGCGTCGGGTTGGGGAGTCCGTCCAGGCCTACACCTTCGTGAGTCGTGAGCGTTTCGCCTCGGCTATCGATGCTGGATTCTTCCTCGAGTGGGAGGAGTTTGGAGGATACCTCTATGGAACTCCTCGGACACCTCCTGAGGATGGTCGAGTGCTGCTCTTGGAGATCGACGCCAAAGGGGCACGTACCGTCCGAGGACTGGAGCCTTCAGCGCTGATCATTGGCCTAGAGCCACCTTCGCTCGATACACTACGCGATCGTATGCTAAAACGAGGGGATGACCCAGATCATATTGCAAGGCGGCTCGCCATTGCAGCCGATGAGATGGGTATTGCTCGTAGTGTCGCCGACAACGTGGTAGTCAACAACGATTTGGACGTCAGTGTTGCTGAGGTAGTCAGCCTGATCGAGGAA
Source organism: Ferrimicrobium sp. (assembly GCA_027365375.1). Lineage (GTDB taxonomy): Bacteria > Actinomycetota > Acidimicrobiia > Acidimicrobiales > Acidimicrobiaceae > Ferrimicrobium. The sequence goes on from DAHXNM010000130.1 coordinate 906, forward strand.
TGGTTGGCCAGAAGGTTGCCAACTGAGTGACTCCGTATCGAGTGACTCCGTATCGAGTGACTCATTATCCTGGCAGGAAGCTCGGGGTGCAGCTCCTCTCGCTAGCTCCTCGCCCCCTTCCAGATCTACGCTCTGATCGTTCGCCTGTCACACCTCCAGGTGATCAAGTGGGTCGACAGTTTTCGACCTGAGGACGCCGAGGCTACCACCTCCGATGATCTCTGTCCCTGGGTGAGGATGCAAGTCGTCGTCGATCAACTAGAATTGGCGCAGGGTGTAAGCCGTTTGTTGGCGGCCCGGCCGTCGTGCTTAGGGTTCGACGGAATTTAATACGATGAGGAGCCAGCTATGGAACGTACGAGATCGATGCTGATGCCGCCGATCGAGGTTCTTCTCGAGGAGACGGGATCGAAGTTCATACTTGTATCTCTTGCTGCCAAAAGGGCCCGCCAGATCAACGAGTATCGCAGCAGGCTCGGTGATGGTCTTGGTACCCTCATTCCACCGCAGATGGAGTCGGACGCAGCAAAGTCACTCTCGCTTGCATGCGATGAGATAGCCGCTGGAAAGATCGTTCCTGAGTTTCGTGAGGAAGTAGTCGAGGAGTCGGTCGACGGCGACGACGAACCAGAGTAGAACTCCGCCTTGGCGAGTTGTAGTACTCGTCACCGGTGGGGTAGCCGCCTTCAAATCGCTCGAGGTAATTCGTGAGCTTCTCGAGAGAGGCTACGAGGTTCGTGTGCTCCTCACTGATGCAGCCGAAAAGTTTCTCGGCTTTCAAGCCGTCGCTTCGGTAGCGCATAGCAACCCTTTACAGGCTCTCTTTGGTGACTCTCCATCTCCGCACACCGAGCTCGCAGAGTGGGCTGATCTCATTGTTGTAGTACCAGCGACGGCTGACTTTCTAGCCAAGATGGCTCATGGTATCGCTGATGACCTCGGTTCCACGCTCTTGTTGGCCTTCGATGGTCCGGTCATTGTCGCTCCTGCTATGCACTCAGCGATGTGGGAGGCACCAGCGACTCAGCGAAACGTGACGACGCTTGTAGACGATGGTGTTCGCTTCGTTGGACCAACCGAAGGCCGTCTCGCCGGTGGTGACGTGGGTATTGGGCGTCTGGTCGATCCGTTGTGGGTCGTCGAGGCGGTTCACTATTGGCTCACACCCGGAGCAAGGTCGCTAGACGGTATCGAGCTAACCGTCTCTGCTGGTGGAACCCGTGAACCGATAGATGCGGTACGCTACATCGGAAATCGATCGAGTGGGCGTCAAGGTTGGGCGCTTGCTCAGGTCGCGGCGCTGGCAGGTGCATCAGTGCGCTGCGTGAGCACTGTAGATCCTCCCTTTCGGTCCGATCTCGTCGAGGTTGTACGCGTCGAGAGCGCCGAGGAGATGCTTGATGCAATGAGGAAGGCACAGGCAGACGCTGATGTGCTCATCATGAGTGCCGCCGTGGCTGACTTCCGGGTAGCTGAGCCATTCGCTGGGAAGGTCAAACGAGCAGGCAAGGATCAACTTGAGCTATCGTTGGTGCCGAATCCGGATATCTTGGTTGAGCTGGTAAAACATCGCAAGCAGTCACAGGTGATCGTCGGCTTTGCCGCTGAGGTGGAAAGGCTCGAGGAGAGTGTGGCCAATAAGCTCGCCGGCAAAGGAGTCGACCTTATCGTTGGCAACAATGTCGCGGAACCAGGGTCGGAGTTTGGCTCTATGACCAACGCGGTCTATCTTCTTGACCGACTTGGTCGCGAACGTCGGATTGAGATGGCTCCAAAGACGGAGATAGCGGCCGGCATTCTCGCGGCGATCGTCGCTCTCATCGAGGTCTAGACTAAGACCCTATCTGCAAACGTTGGGAGAAATATGCGTTCTTACCTCTTTACTTCTGAGTCGGTTACCGAGGGACACCCAGACAAAATGGCAGATCAGATCTCTGACGCCATCCTCGATGAGATCCTTGCTCAGGATCCAATCTCCAGGGTAGCGTGCGAGACCCTGCTCACCACTGGCCTCGTTGTGGTCGCTGGAGAGATCACTACCGAAGGCTACGTCGATATCCCGAAGATCGTGAGACGCACGATCTGTGATATTGGCTACGACAATGAGAGCTACGGCTTCGATGGTAATACCTGTGGGGTTGTCGTCTCGTTGGATGAACAGTCGCGAGATATCGCCAATGGCGTCCTGACCGCCTATGAGACTCGGGCTGGACAGGGTGACCCACTCTCTTCGCTAGGCGCAGGGGATCAGGGGATGATGTTTGGTTTTGCGTGTGATGAGACCCCCGATCTGATGCCACTGCCTATCTGGGTTGCTCATCGACTCGCCCAACGCTTGACAGAGGTGCGGCGTGCCGGACTCCTTCCTTACCTGCGTCCTGACGGCAAGACCCAGGTAACGGTGGAGTACGAGGGGTACCGCCCGGTGCGTATCGACAAGGTGCTTATCTCCACTCAACACCAGGCTGGGATCGATTTGGAGACCCTGCTGAAGCCTGATCTGACCTCGATCGTGATCGAACCGATGCTGCCTCGTACCATCGATGTAAGCGGGTTAGAGGTACTGACGAATCCGACCGGTAGGTTCGAGATCGGCGGCCCGCATGCCGACACTGGCCTCACCGGCCGCAAGATCATCGTTGATACATACGGCGGGGCAGCTCGCCATGGTGGTGGAGCCTTCTCCGGCAAGGACCCCTCCAAGGTTGATCGGTCGGCAGCCTACGCCGCTCGATGGGTGGCAAAACATGTCGTTGCCTCGGGCGCGGCTAGTCGGTGTGAGGTCCAGATAGCCTACGCGATCGGGGTGGCACACCCGGTCTCTATCATGGTCGATACCTTCGGCACCGAGGTTGTAGATCCTGCCAAGATCGAGGCGGCGATTCTCACTATCTTCGATCTTCGACCAGCCGCCATCATCGAGGCCTTGGACCTTCGGCGACCTGTCTATAGAAGGACAGCGGCTTACGGCCATTTTGGCAGATCCTCGAGTGGTTTTACCTGGGAGGAGACGACTCGGTTGGAGCCCTTCAAGGCGGAGCTTGGCCTCTAACGTTGTCGTCGACGTCGTCGTCGAGATTATAGGACGCCCCGGACCTTACCGCTATCGATGGCCAGAGATCCTAGCCACTCCTCGCTTGGGCGACGAGGTCATTGTGCCGCTGCAGACGAGACGAATCGCTGCGTGGGTGATATCGATCTCGACCGACGAAGAGGTGGTGGAGCTCAAGGAGGTTCTTCGTTGTCGAAGGCGGGCTGTCCATGAGCGGCTAGTCCAGCTCTCGATACTTGCCTCTCGTTGGTACGTCTGCTCTCCCGTCTACTTTTTGCGCAAGACCCGGAGTCCTCGGGTTCGAGATGCTGCGCTTGTGGACACTGATCGAGTGGTCAGAGTGCACGACCAGGATGGAGATGGCCAGCAGGTGGTCAGTGGTGAGAACGCACTCGATCGTGTTCGGCCCCCGGAGAGGGTTGTCGGCTGTGGTCAGGGCGAAGATGAGTCGTGGTGGCCGCCGAGGCTTGCCCCCCTGGATCTCATCTGGCACTCGATGGGGGTGAGCTCCATCGATACCGCGGTTGGCTATGTCCGTGATCACCTAGATTCCTACGGCATCGTCATCTGCCCAACCTCGCGCCAGCGCGAACGGTTGCTGCTGGCACTCACCCAGGCTGGGTTGCAGGCCGGTGATGCTGAGGCCAACTGGGTGGAGATCGCCAAAGGAACCGTCAAGGTGGTGGTCGCGAGTCGTTTCGGCGCCTTTGCCCCCTTGCCAGAGGTTGATTACCTATTGGTGCTCGATCCGGCTGATCCCAGTATGCGAGAGCAATCGGCACCATGCGCGGATGGGCTCGAGGTAGCTCGTCTGCGCGCAAGCTTAGAGGGCGTACGTGTGACGGTGGTGACCGCCGCGCCTCCGCTCGCCGTCGCTGCCAACGCGAGGGTCTATCGTGAGCCGTTCGGGGTGGAGTCTGGGCGCTGGCCAAGGTTTGATCTTGTTCGGCTGGCAGAGCTCGACCCTAATCGCGGCATCGTTGGGGCGATTCTTGATCGTGGTCTTGGCCGAGATCGTTCGCGACGTTTGGCGGTGATCTTACCGAGCGCAGGCTGGCGTGGTTGGCTGCGCTGTCAGGCGTGTCACACTCTACAGCGGTGCCCCAACTGCAACATCCAGCTCGCTCCGCTGAACCTCAACGTTTCACATCCTGGATTGAGCGAACGACTCGCACTGGTACGCCACGGCATGGTCGCTGATGTGATGTGCTGCCCTCGCTGCAGCGAGCGCTTCCCACTGCGCTGTTTGAAGTGTGCAGGCCGAAAGGTAACGGCGACGGCGCTGTCAGCTGCGCGTGTGCATGCGCTTTTGGCAGGAGCGGTGACCGCCAATGTAGAGCTGGTCACAGGTGATAGTGACCCCGCACCCGATTGGCAAGTCGTGGTTGGTGGGTATGGTTTGCTCGATAGAATCGACGAGACGAGCGTGGTGGCACTGCTTAACGTGGAGCAATTCCACGGTGTCTCGTCGCTCGAGGGCCTTGCTCTTGCACTCTATTATTGCAACCGCGCAGCATCGATCAGCGAGCAGGTGCTCGTCTTGACCGATGGATCAGACGACCATCTGCTGACAGGTCTTGAGTCACGGAACCTTCGCGTTCTCTATCGGAGAGAGCTGACGTCTCGCCAGCGGCTTGGGCTTCCTCCATCGAAGGCTATCGCCAGAGTGAGTGGATTGCACGCGCGCGAGCTTGTGGATGCACAGCCAGCCGCCTTGTTCGAGGGCATCGAGGTGATCACCGAATCGGATTCAAGCTGTCTCTTTGTCGCTAGCGATAGCGTTGAGCTGCATGAACGCCTCGCGCAGGGGAGATGGCCAACCGACAGTCGTCTCTGCCGTTTCTCCTTTGATCCGGTTGAGTTGTGAGAAGTCTGAAGGTTTTCGGTATACAGATAGCCTCTGAAGCAGGAACTAGATTCATGTTTAGGCGGGTGCAACCGCTAAACTGGCGTCGTTGGCGGCTGATGCCGCAGGTGTGCGAAGGAGTGTAAGAGATGCCTGGGATGGGGAATGCGGGCCTCGGCTCGTTTGGACTCGCGGCTCCATTTTATCACCGAGTTGCGCTGGAGGCACTGATACTCGCTGTAATGGCGTTCGTACTAATTGCCGCTCGTTTTCTGCTCTATGGTACCGCCTTTCGTGGCTCTCAAGCGCTAGCCGTGCGTGGTGGAGATGACGCCGGTATCGCGACCGGCGTGCAAGAACCTAGAGCACGCGCGGTGTTGCGCTATGGTTTCGGGGCACTTTGGATCCTTGACGGCCTATTGCAGCTTCAGAGTTCGATGCCGTCATCAATGATCTCTCAGGTGGTGAAGCCGAGCCAGAGCGGCCAACCACATTGGTTGGTAGACCTGATGCAATGGGGTACCAACGCATGGTTCCGGCATCCGATCTGGGCAGCCTCTGGGGTGATCTGGCTGCAGATCGCTATCGGGCTTTGGCTCATTCTTGGTCGCGAAGGTTGGTTCTCGCGGTTGGGTTATCTAGTGGCAGCGGGCTGGGGTCTTTCTGTCTGGGTGTTTGGGGAGGCCATGGGTCAGACCTTCGGCCATGGTGGATCCTGGCTTTTTGGGGCACCAGGCGCCGTCCTCTTCTACGTAGCAGCTGCGCTTATCCTGTTGGCACCCTATGGCTGGTGGCAGCGCGAAAAGTTGCCTCGTTGGGTTTTGGCCGCTGTCGGTGTGATGCTAATTGCGTTCGGAGTCCAAGAGGCACTCCCTGGTCGGGGATTTTGGAGTTTTCAGATCTCTGACATGGTCAAATCGATGGCTGCGGTCTCTCAACCCTCTATCATTGCCGGCAGCCTTCGCGGGTTTGAACACCTCCTAGGCACACATGGAGACGCGGTGGTCAATGCACTTACCGTGGTTGTTCTTCTTGTCGTTGGTGCTTCGTTTCTGCTGCGACGTGGGCTTCGGGTGACGCTACCGGTCTTCGTTGTGTTTTCGGTGTTGGTATGGTGGTTTATCCAAGATTTTGGTTTTCTTGGAGGTGCTGGAACCGACCCGAACTCAATGATCCCCGAGCTCGTTCTGGTGATCGCGATGGTGATGGGGTTGTCCTATAACGAGGCGATCGCGGATGCTCCGGCTCATATCTGGCCAGAGACGCTAGCGCAGGCGGGTCGACTCTTTGGCGTGTGGGTGGTAATACTCGCAGCTATGGGGGCTGTGCCACTCGGATTTGCCGCCGTCAATACCAGCTACTCGATCGAGGCTGCGCTGGCGAGTTCAGGTGCTCCATTTCAGATCGACCGTCCAGCCGCGCCATTCCAGCTCCTTGACCAATCCGGCACTCCGGTCTCCTCCTCGCAGTTCAAGGGCAAGACGCTGATTATAACCTTTTTGGATCCAGTGTGTACCGATACCTGTCCGCTCATCGCCTCTGAGTTGCGTGCGGCCGATGAGCAGCTCACTCCTGCCGAGCGAGCCAATACAGATGTGATAGCGGTCGCATCTAATCCGATATTTCACTCCGTGCGTGCGGTTCATATCTTCACTGACAGAGAGGGAATGTCATCGTTGCCAAACTGGTACTTCCTGACTAGCCCATCGTTGAAGTCTCTGGCTGCCGTCTGGCAGAACTACGGTGTTGGCCTCTCGGTCCCCCAGAACGGGGTCATGATAGTGCATCCTGACCTCGTCTATATCGTCAACTCAGCGGGAGTAGAGCGCTGGATGATCCCATCCAATCCCTCCACCACCGGCGGGGTACAGTCAAGCTTTGCCTCCTTGGTTGATTCCCTCGTGAAGGGTGTGCAGTGACGCGGGCGCATCACGAGTTTTTCAGTTTTGATGGTTACGAGCAACGAAAGCGAGACGTTGGCGAGCGATGATACGACGTTTTTCGACCGCCACCCTAGCGCTGGCGACCGCCACCCTCTTTTTGGCGGCCTGTGGGTCCACGCAGACAGCGAGTGTGAGCCACAGTGCAATTCCCGCACAGCTCACGCCGAACTACGCTACCGTTCTCGAGTCACCTTCGGGCAACCTGTTCACTGAGGCGCGTGCCTACCAACACGGCCAGGTGCTCGAGGCCAAGAAGGGGGTGATCCGGCTGATGACTCCACAGGGTGTCTCTACCCGTGGTGGAGTTAACCTTGCGCTGACTCCAGGTGGACAGACTGCCTGGGCGTCGGTGATAGCCGAGCGTGAACTCTACGTAAGCCCAATATTCGTTGGCCCAATCGATAGCTGGAAGCCAGCCGAACTCACTACTGCGGTAGCTCCATTCCCAGGATCGGTGCTACCGGCAAATGCCACCACCGCCGTCGCGATCGTCGGCTCCAAGAGCCATGGAGCTAGTCACCAGGAGTTGGTGAGAGTTCATAGCTCAGGCTCTATAACGCAGATACTGGCCACCAATCCCACCCTTGAGCACCTTCTTTCGACTGGGCATTGCAAAAACCCGGTCTACGAGAGCCTCGCTGGCGTGTCTTCTAGTCCTACGCTGCTCGCGCGGTGCGGCGCTACCAACTATGCTGCCTTGGTCTCTCCACTCTCTGGTACCAGCTTCGTCGATTCAGCACCAAGCGGGACTGAGTTTATCGGGTTCTCGGCGCTCGCAGAGCTTAGCAGCGGAGGTCATCCGCTGGCGGCGGCCGTGATTGGGTCGACGAAGGGTGGAGGTAGCGATGCGCTTATGTTGATCTCCACGACGTTTTCAGCGGTGCCGGTCAAACTCAAAGGACGTCCGGTCGCGTCACCGTCGTTCGCACTCTCTTCGACCGGAGAGTGGGCTCTAGTACCGCTTGCAGGGGGAAATAGCCAGGTTGTCGAGTTCTCCCCAACTGGTCGGGTAGTGAGCAGTGCAGCCGGTCCAAGGAATGCGCAGGGAATCGGTGTCTCTAATGGTGGTCATGCTCTGGTGGTGGCGGCGAACCCAAACCAAACCACGATTACGTTGTGGCGAGATAGCGCCAACGGATTCGTGAAGGGTGGTTCTCTCTCGATCCCCCAGGGCGTTAACGGATAATCACTTCATCCTCCGGGTGTCGGACGAGCAGAGTTTGTGATGCCAGCTGCGACATGAGCCCGTGCCATCAGGAGTGGCCTAGTCGACGAGGGCGGTGTTGTCTGGTACCACCGCTGATCGCTGCGATGTGGGGGGGTTAGCTCTCCCATCCCTGATTATGGGCTGTATCGGCAGCAGTTATGAATCGATCGAGGCGGTCGTAAGTCCGATCATGGTGTAGATGACGTGGCTCGCTGCGATTGCTGTTATCTCTGCATGGTCGTAGCTTGGTGAGACCTCGACAAGGTCGGCACCTACCAGGTTGATCCCTCTGAGCTGGCGAAGGAGCTTTAGCACCTCCCGCGAGCTTGGCCCGCCAGCCTCCGGGGTGCCGGTTCCGGGCGCAGCGCTCGGGTCGATGACGTCGATATCGATGGAGAGGTAGACCGGTGCCTGGCCAACTCTCGTCTTGATCCGGGTGGCAATGTCTCCGATGGCGGTGTCGACGAGATCGTCGGAGGTGATGATCTGAAAGCCGAACCGAGCGTCGTCTTCGAGATCCGCTGATCCATAGAGCGGTCCTCGAGTACCGACATGAAAGCTCCGATCCTCGAGCAGTAGCTTCTCCTCAAAGGCACGCCTGAATGGGGTTCCGTGGGTATAGGGGGCGCCAAAGTAGGTATCCCAAGTGTCGAGGTGGGCGTCAAAATGGATCAACGCTACCGGCCCCGTCCTCTTGGTGAGCGCTCTAAGCAACGGGAGTGCAATGGTATGGTCGCCTCCAAGGGTGATGATTCGATCTACATGGGTGCTGAGTTCGGTCGCTCTTGCCTCGATAGTCGCAATCGCCTCCTCGATCGAGAATGGGTTGATGCCCATGTCGCCGGCGTCAGCTACCTGCACCTTGCCGAAGGGGAAGAGATCCATGGCCGGGTCGTAGGGGCGAAGCAGTTGTGATCCGGTACGGATGGCTAGCGGGCCAAAGCGGGCGCCGGGGCGATAAGAGACACCGGCATCGAAGGGGGCACCAACGAGCGCGATCCCAGCGCTACCGACCTCGGCCAGCGTAGGGAGACGGGCGAACGTAGTAGAGTTTGAGAAGCGTGGCTCCTCGAGCGAGTTGCGTGGTCCGATGGGTTCCATTCATGACTCCTTTGTGTTGGCGATCGACTTCGCGGTCTACTAGCCTAGAACCCGTGGCAATCCTCGCTATCCGAACCATCGGCGATCAGGTTCTCGCAAACCGATCGACCGAGATTGAAACTTTTGATGCTGCCTTGCAGAGGCTGATAGACGACATGTTCGAGACCATGTACGACGCCCCTGGTGTTGGCCTTGCCGGTCCACAGGTTGGAGTACCGAAGCGGATTTTCGTCTATGACGCAGGTGATGGACCCGAGGTTTTCATCAACCCAGAGCTCGTCGTCGCCGATGGCGAGTGGGTCTATGAGGAGGGGTGCCTCTCGGTGCCTAGTTACTGGTGGGATATCCGTCGGCCTGGACACGTGGTGATGCGCGGTCTCAACCGCGATGGCAAGCCCCAGGAGGTCGAGGGTGAGGAGTTACTTGGGAGAGTGCTCCAACACGAGTTCGACCATCTAGAGGGAAGACTCTTGATAGAGCGGCTGACCGACGAGGAACGTAGGGTCTTTCGGCGTACCATGCGAGAGAAGTTGATCGACTCATAACCGTGCGCATCGCCTTTTTCGGCACCGGCGCGGTGTCGGTCGCCTATCTTGAGACTCTCCTCGATGCTGGTTTTGAGCTGACAGCAGTCGTCACCAAACGACCGAAACGTCGATCTCGCAACGGAGTAGTTGAACCGACCCCGGTAGCGGCGCTAGGTGAACGCAGCGGACTGCGGGTATTGACGGCGCTTGGTGATCTCGATTCGCTCGATTTCGAGCTAGGGATCGTCGTCTCCTATGGTCGGATACTCCCTGATCAGCTGGTGAACGCTCGCCCCTTTCTCAATGTCCACTACTCACTGCTTCCCTCATTCCGAGGTGCCGCCCCGGTGGAGCGCTCGGTACTCGCTGGTGGTGTGGCGAGCGGAGTGACACTGATGCGCCTCGTTGCGGAGATGGATGCTGGCCCGATCTATGAGAGCGTTCCAGTCTCGATCGAGGACCTCGACCTGAGCGCGGCCTATGAGCGGCTCACGATCGCTGGTTGTACGCTCATGCGCGATTGGCTAGTTCGCCATGATGACTGGATCACAACCGCTGCTCATCCTCAAGTTGGTACTCCAACCTATGCTCCAAAGATCAACGACGCCGATCTGATCATTAGGAGCTATGAGTCTGCGTTGCAGGGCTATCGACGTCATCTGCTTGGACGCGCCTACTTCTACTGTGGCTCGAAGAGAATTCGCTTGGTTCGCGCCCATGTCGACGAGACCGACTCAGGGTTCCCTCTTGGCTCTATAGTGGATGGCAAGATCCAGACCGCTAGGGGGATGTTGGTGCCAGAGCTCGTGCGACCCGAGGGTCGTTCTACGATGAGCTTTGCTGACTTTCTTCGTGGTGCCCAGGTTACGACGATCAGCACCTCCCCGGAGTAGAGGACAGCTCCGCCAGGATGCTGGATTCACTCGATAGCCAGCTGTACCGCGTGCGCTCGGCGACTAGTGGGGTTGGAAAACAGCAGCAACACCTCTTACCCAAGATCTACTGAGTAGCATCTTTCGGTCATAGAATCGGTAGATATGACGGTAGAGATGTACCCTTCTAGAGCTAAAGGCTTGCCGTTATAGCTGTTAGGGTCATTCCTGCTTCAAAGCGGACGGACGGTCGCTGGCACAGCTGACCGAGAGCTGGTTTGATTAGCCAGCGTCCGACTGACTCCCCAGATGTGTTCCCGCAACTCCAATCGGTATCAGATCTAGGCGGCACACAGTTCAAGTGGATGTGGCAGGCTTTAACAAAATTGTGGCGTCAGCCGGGTCGGTAACGGCGAGGAGGATGCCACCAGCGTACCCTATGCTTAGAGTCAACGATTAACCGCTGATGATCGGTCACCCTCTGTCACAGGCGGCAGAGCTGGTAGCGCTGAGAGATGGGTGCAGCGGACGATGGTTTACCAGGGAACGTTTGAGAGTTGGGACGGAAAAGAACTGGAGGATCCGGGCGATGCTAGCGGCGAAGGTAGTGACGGTCTCAGATGGTGTGGTGGCCGGGACACGTGAGGATCGTTCAGGTCAAGCACTTGTCGACCGCCTTAGTGGGCTCGGTTACGAGATCGCAGGTCGGGTTGTGGTCGCTGATGGGGCAGAGAATGTCGCATCGACTCTCCGCAACGTCACCACCGACTTTGTCGGTCTGGTGGTCACCACAGGAGGAACTGGGTTTGGTCCACGTGATCTGACCCCAGAGGGTACGAGGACGGTACTCGATCGCCTTGCTCCAGGACTTGGAGAACAGATGCGAGCAGTGAGTCCACTAGGCGGGCTCTCGCGTGGTGTTGCGGGTACCCTGGGCAGCTGCCTGGTGCTAAACCTTCCAGGTTCGCCTAGAGGCGCTATCGAATCACTCGATGCCGTTGTTCCTTTGCTTGAGCATGCGCTTGGACTCCTTGCTGGCGGCGATACAGAGCACCCTGCCTCGAGTCGATGACCGATCAAGAGCTGATGGGGCGAGCGCTCGCCCTCAGTCGCCACGCACGCCAGAGTGCACCGCCAAACCCGTGGGTGGGTGCTCTGATCGTCGCTGATGGGGTAGTGGTTGGTGAGGGGTGGACTCAGCCACTTGGCGGCCCACATGCTGAGATCGTAGCCCTTCGAGCTGCCGGTGAGCTAGCCAGAGGCTCGACTATGTTTGTGACCTTGGAGCCATGTGCCCACCATGGACGGACACCGCCGTGCGTCGATGCGATCGTGGCAGCTGGGGTGACCAGAGTGGTGGCCTCGATACTTGACCCTGACCCACGAGTCGGCGGGCGTGGCTTCGCCGCGTTGGAACACGCCGGCGTGCTGGTCGAGGTGGGCATGGAGTCCGAAGGTACCGTTCAAGAGCTCATCGCCTACCTTACTCAGCGACGTACCGGTCGACCGTGGGTTAGAGCCAAGGTGGCGATGACTCTCGACGCCAAGGTGGCCGACAGCGAGGGAGGCTCGCAGTGGATCACGTCGGCAGAGGCCAGGGATCGAGGTCATCTGCTTCGAGCACAGTCACAAGCGATCGTCGTTGGATCCCAGACCATGGAGGTCGACCATCCACTATTGACGGCTCGTCCGGGGGGCGTCATGGCGGCGTTACAGCCACAGCGGTGGGTCTTTGCCCATCACGAGCTCTCCTACTGCACACCAGGGGTTGAGGTGACCACCGAATCCCCACAAGCGTTTCTTGATCGTATGGGGGGAGCTGGAGTTCTTGGGGTGCTAATCGAGGGTGGACCGACGCTGCTGGCCTCCTTTGTCGACTCTGATCTCGTTGACGAGCTCTTTGTCTATCTCGCCCCTATGGTGTTTGGTGACGACGGGGCCAAGGCTGCCTTTAGGCTCCCCTCTGGCAGGCTTCTTGTCGATCCTCTGCGCTTGAATCTTCTCGAGGCACAGACGGTTGGCACCGATATCGAACTTCGCCTCTGGAGTGTCAAAGCTACAACCTTGGCCTCTCAGTTCGCGACCGAGTTGGATCATGCTCCGGAGGCGGGGTCTGGGTGGCGAGCGTTGGGACAACCATCTTCACCGAAGGACCCAGGGACAATGTCGCGCTCTGAGCCAAACTAGGCTGGTATCAGCAGGAGAGATGCGAAGGGACGAGAGCGATGTTCTCAGGGATTGTGGTTACAACCGTCGGTTACGACGGGCAGGGTGACGACGGCATACATCGTTTCGTGCTTGGTCAGTGGCGGCCCAACAACATCGAGCTTGGCTCCTCGATCTCGTGTAACGGCGTCTGTCTGACGGTCGTAGAGGCGAGGGCGGAGAGTTTTGGTGTTGAGATAGTTGAGGAGACGCTGCATCGGAGCACGTTTTCGAGCCTTGAGCCCGGAGCACGGGTGAATGTGGAGCAGAGCGTCACGGCTGCGACCCTGCTAGACGGTGGCATCGTCCAGGGACATGTCGATTGCGTGGGAAGGGTTACGCATCTAGGCCCGAGCCTGGCGGTCTCCTTCGACCCCCGCTTTGATGAGTTAGTGGTGGAGAAGGGGGGCATCGTCCTCAATGGAGTTAGCCTCACCGTGACCGCCGTTGGTGAAGGAGCCGCCAGCGTGGCATTAATTCCAGAGACGTTGCGCCGCACGAACCTGGGTGAACTCGAGGTGGGCGCACCCTTGAACATAGAGTTTGACATTATTGGAAAGTACCTCGTGCGTCAACGTTCGCTCGAGCAGCGAGAGGCATGGCGTTCATGAGTTTTAGATCTATAGAAGAGGCGATCGATGCGATCGGCCGTGGCGAGATTGTCCTAGTCGTCGACGACGAGAATCGTGAGAACGAGGGCGACCTGATCATGGGGGCTGAGTTCGTCGATGCCGAGAAGATCTCGTTCTACATCGCTCATACCTCTGGGCTGATCTGTGTCCCTCTTACCGGCGAACGTCTAGACGAACTCGATATCCCATTGATGGTAGAGAATAATACCGAGTCCCACCTGACCGCCTTTACGGTATCGGTCGACGCCAAGCGCTTAGTCTCTACCGGGATCTCTGCCCATGACCGAGCTAGCACCATTCGAGCGCTCGTCGATCCTTCGACGAAGCCATCCGATCTGACCCGACCCGGCCACGTCTTCCCTCTCCGCGCGCGCGACGGAGGGGTGCTCCGCAGAGGTGGCCACACAGAGGCGGCGGTCGATCTTGCCCGGCTCGCCGGGATAACCCCTGCTGGGGTCATATGTGAGGTGGTTACAGAGGACAAGCAGAACATGGCACGACTCGACGAACTCACTAAGTTTGCCGAGAAGCATGGACTCGTACTCGTCTCTATCGCGGATCTCATCCGCTACCGTGCCGCCAACGACACCCTAGTTAAGCGGGTCGACGGCGCCACCGCTCGTATCCCAACCGGTTATGGAGAGTTCACCGGTATCGCCTATCAGTCGATCCTAGATGGTGAACAGCACGTTGCACTGGTGATGGGTGAGATCACCACTGGCGATCCGGTTCTCGTTCGCGTGCACTCCGAGTGCCTGACTGGCGACGCCTTTGGGTCGCTTCGCTGTGATTGCGGTCCCCAACTGCATCGATCGATGGAGATTATCGCCGAAGAGGGTAGGGGAGTCATCGTCTACCTGCGTGGGCATGAGGGAAGGGGTATCGGCTTAGCGCATAAGTTGCGAGCCTATCAACTTCAAGAACAGGGTCTTGACACCGTCGAGGCCAACGAGGCGCTTGGGCTGCCGGTGGACTCGCGAGATTACGGCATCGGATCGCAGATCCTGGTCGACCTTGGTGTTAGCAAGATGCGTCTGCTGACGAACAACCCAACCAAGTATGGTGGACTCTCAGGTTTTGGACTTGAGATCAGTGAGCGGGTGCCTCTGATCATCGAACCCCAGGCTGAGAATGCGAAGTACCTCCAGACCAAGGCGGCCAAGATGGGCCATCTTCTGGATCTCGGATAGACACCGAAGTTGAGTTGAGCATGAGCGGCGTATGCTGGTCCGCACGATCTAAAACCGAGCGAGAGTGCACATCAGGAAGTCTTATAGGAGGTTTATATGGCAGGATATGAAGAGCTCCATGGACGAGAGGATCGGCCAGGTTATGAGGAGTTGACCGGTCAAGTCCGTGCCTATCCAGGTGACAGATTTGCTATCGTCGCGTCAGAGTTCAACCAAGTGATAGTCGATCCATTGCTCGCCGGCGCTCGAGCTGGCTTTCATACTGTTGGAGTTGGCGACTCAGCATTGACCGTAGTCTGGGTTCCAGGTGCCCTCGAGATCGCCGGCGCTATCCATCGGTTTTTAGTTAGCCGCTCGGTTGCTGGAGTGATCGCCCTCGGCGCAGTGGTCCGTGGCGAGACCAGCCACTATGAGGTTGTTGTGAATCAGAGTGCGGGTCAGCTGATGACCCTTGCTGCAACCTCTGAGATTCCGATCGTCAATGGGGTGCTGACGGTTGAGAATATCGAACAGGGCCTCAACCGTGCTGGCGGCAAGGATGGGAACAAGGGATTTGATGCCGCGCTCTCGCTGGTTCGACTCGTTGATCTATATCGGCGAATGGTAAAGGAGTAACCGGTAGTGTTGAGGATCGTAGTCCCCAAGGGAAGTCTTGAAAAGGCGACCTTCGCCCTATTCGCTGAGGCGGATCTGCCGATAGAACGTAGTAGTGAAGTCGACTACCGGGCCAGTATTGATGATCCCCGGGTGCGTGAGGTGCGAGTTCTCCGTCCGCAGGAGATCGCTACCTATGTTGCAGAAGGACTCTTTGACCTTGGTATCACCGGTCGCGACTGGATCAACGAAACCCAAGCTGATGTAGTCTCTCTCGGCGAGCTCCGCTACTCGAAGGCGACCTCTCGCCCGATTCGAGTCGTGTTAGCTGTCGGTGCAGATAGCGAGGCACATTCGGTTGCTGATCTCCGTGATGGCGTTAGGGTTGCGACCGAGTACCCCGAACTCGCTCGTCGCTTCTTTCGCGAACATGGCATCGAACCGGTGATTCTCTTGTCCTACGGGGCCACTGAGGCTAAAATTCCAGAGATCGCTGACGCCGTCGTCGAGATAACCGAGACGGGTAGGGCTCTTCGGGCCGCGGGGCTCAGGATCATCGAGACGGTATTGGTCTCCTACACCGAGCTGATCGCCAATCCAACGAGTGCAGCAGATCCGGAGAAGCGTCACGCCATGGAACAACTCCAGACTCTCTTGCTGGGAGCGCTCTCGGCGCGGGATCGGGTGCTGGTAAAGCTCAACGTTCCATCCGAGCATCTGAGCGAGATCATCGAGGCGCTGCCAGCGATGAAGGCACCGACGGTGTCGCAGCTCTACAAGGAGAGTGGTTTTGCAGTAGAGGCGGTGGTGCC
>DAHXNM010000133.1 GCA_027365375.1 Ferrimicrobium sp.
ACTCCGTGACGGAGGATAGCTACCCACCAGCCGTAGGAGACCTGAGCATGGGGTCCCTTGGAATCGGCGATTGCCCCGAGGGCAAAGCCCTTGACACCGAGGCCGGTTCTCCAGAAGGAGGCTGACTCAGCTCCCCATAGCTTGGATGCACCCGCGCTGATCCACTCATAACCAAGCCATAGTCGCACTATCAGCCAGACTGACGAGGCGGCCTTGCTGGCAAAAACGTAACGAGCGACTCTTGGCTCCTCGATAGTAGTGGCGTCTACGAACTTCTTATTCGTGGACTCTGTCTCTCTATGACCTATGATGCCAACCTTTGCCATGATGACGACTCCTTCAAGTCCCTCGCTCCTACTTTGGAGCTAACTATCGTTCTAGGCAGCCGAGCAGGGATAGCACAGTGGCATTGGGCATCGGCGAGTAGGGACTTCAGTCCATGGGAGGAGGGGTGATGGTCAGTCGTTGTCGATATTTAGCCTTATAACAATTGCGGTGGCTAGTCGATTGGGCGCTCTAGGACTGCAACTAGGGAGGGCGCGGCGTGTCCATGATCAGAGACGTCAGAGACCTTGGTAAGGGTATGTGGCACAAAACCGCGGAAAGCGGTGCGGATCTCCTCCTCGTCGATGAGGAGATCCTTGTTAGGAGGGCCGGCAATCCCAAAAGAGTCGACATGATGGCCGATGATGTAGAGCCAACCACCAGGCGCCACTATGTGGTGTAGGCGCTGATATAGGTCGAGGCGTTCTTGGCGTGCAGGATGGATGTTCGCAAGAACCACGAAATTAAAGGCGCGGGCTGTAGCCAGGTAGGTAAACATGTCTTCGCAGATAGTCTCGATCGCGAGCCCCTCGTGTTTGGCGACTGTTTGGAGCCGGTCTAGGGCGACATCTGCAAAGTCGACGGCGGTGACCTCGAAGCCAGCGCGAGCGAGAAATAGAGCGTTGCGCCCCTCTCCACATCCGAGGTCTAGCGCGTCAGTTGGCGCGATCTGCGCCACTGCCTCCTTTAGCGATGGGTCAGCATCTGGAATCCACAACCTGTCGCTCTCGCGATAGCGTTCGTTCCACGCCGTGGCTTCACTCAAGTGCACCTCCTTGTCAATAGTCCATCATAACGTTTGGATTGATCACTCGTCCTGGGTTGAATATCTCTATTAGCTGTGCAAGCTGACGGCGTTCTACCGCAGACTGCACGATACTTAGCTCCTGTTTCTTGAGCGTGCCGATCCCATGTTCAGCGCTGATGGCGCCTGCAAGCTTCACTACGTGTCTGTAGATCGCATGCGATACCGCCTCCAACAAGTGATCCTCTCCTATCAGGTTGACGTGTAGGTTGCCGTCACCAAGATGGCCAAAGCAGTAGCACTGGACCCCGGCCTCCCTGGCAGTGGTTTGGGCGAGTTGGTAGAGGTCGGCTAGACGATCGATGGGGACAGACAGGTCTAGCTTTAGCGGTTTTCCGACTCGAGCTATCCACCCCGGGATCTCCTCGCGCCAAGACCAGAGATCTGTGATTCGCCGAGGGTCATCGGCGATTATCCACTCTCGTTCTAGTTCGAGTTCATCGAGCTGGTCGGCGAATACCGATGCCTCTGAGAGAACCTCAATTAGCAGCGCTCCTCCTGGACTTGTAGGCCAAGGGGGATTCGAGGGGGCAAGTTGAACTGCCTCTGGACCTAGGAACTCAATCGCGTTGATCGCTGCGACATTTCCACGAAGTTTGGTGCCGATGGAGATGCCCTCTTCAAGTGATTGTAACGGAGTTATCGCCACAAGACGATGTTGAGGCTGTGCAAGTAGTCGGAGAGTAACCGAGGTAATGATTCCAAAAATCCCTTCTGAGCCGACTAGCAGTCGCTGTATAGACGGTCCAGTTGCATCCTTTAGCAGTGCCTCGCGAGGCTCCCTCGTCGATCCATCCCCAAAGACGTAGGATAAGTCGACAATGTTGTCCGCCATCGGACCGTAGCGGAGCACGTGGATGCCTCCTGCGTTGGTCGCCGTCATGCCTCCAAGGGTCGCGGATCCTCGTGATGCAATATCGACACCAAAGGCGAGTCCATAGCGAGCGATCTCGAATTGTAGATCTGCTAACTTCACCCCGGCTCCGACGTTTGCGGTCATCGATACGGGGTCTACCTTGATCGTAACAAGGCGTTCTGTGCTAAGGAGGATCTCATTGTTTAGCGGAACTGAGCCACCCGCGAGCGAGGTGTTGCCTCCCTGGACCAAGATCTTTTCTTGGTGTGCGCCTACGTGTCTTACCAGTTCAGCTAGCTCAGCATGAGTTCTAGGACGCAACAGCAGATCAGTGTTGCCGACTACCCGGCCAGTCCAATCGCGACAATAGCGAGCGATGATATCGGGGTCGGTGACGTTTACGTTGTCCGCCACTGATCTGGGCAGATCGAGATTTCTGACCACATCTTCACCCTAGCGGAACGTCGCTAGGGGATTGCAACTAGAACTGGAGAGGCACCACGGAAGACGAGGAGTTGACTTAACTGCGGGATCGGTTCGACGCTAGCCATCATCACCTCTCACAGCCGGAGGTCTGTCCTTCGTGGTCACTTCCCGCCGAGCTAATGTTCCAGGTAGCGGTCGAATCGATGCCTGCTTTCAACCGCGGAGGCAGTCCATGTATCTCTCCATTTACGCAACTGACATTTGCTATATGCTACTCTTAATAGCATGAATCATTGCATGAAGCCCAATTGGAGATGGTTTGGCGGAGTTCTGGCGACGAGTGCGCTCCTGCTTGCCGCCTGTGGATCTAGTACCGCCTCATCGACTGTCTCTCACGAGCAGGCGAACGTTGCTTATGCGGGTTCACTACAGTTGCTCAATGAACATACCATCGGACCAGCTTTTGCTAAGGCCACCGGCTATCGCTACAGCGGCCGAGGAGCGGGATCCTTTGGATTGTCCAAGGAGATCAGTTCCGGCGAGATTAGCCCGAATGTCTTCGAGAGCATTGGAGCGGCTCCCATCACCGAGCTTGAGCCATCGAAGACGAGCTGGTACGTCTCGTTTGCAGCCTCTCCCATCGTCGTTGTCTACAACCCTCACACCTCGTACGCACCCACCCTGAAGCTGATCAGTCAAGGAAAGTTGCCACTGTCGCAGCTTTTCAAGCTGTTTGCCACCAAGGGGTTTCTGCTCGGACGAACCAACCCAAATACCGACCCTCAGGGCCAGGCCTTCTACGAGATGGTGGAGCTTGGAGTGCATAGAATGCATCTGTCTGCGAGCCTGGTGCAGCAGGATCTTGGGCCAGTTGACAACCCTGCGCAGGTCTTTTCTGAGACGTCGCTCGAGGCACGCTTGGAGGCCGGTCAACTCGATGCGGCTAGCGCCTTCGAGTCCCAGGCTATTCAACTTCATCTGCCCTACATTTCTCTACCCGCAAGCATCAATTTTGGCAGTCCGAATCTCGCCAAGGACTACGCCACCGCGAGCTTGACCCTGAGTGCTGGATCGGTCGTTCACGGTGTGCCTTTGCTAGTGGATGCGACGGTATTGGGTCATAGCGCAACCAGCGCTGCCGATGCGTTCGTCCGTTATCAGCTGCAGACCGCCGGCAGACGAGCCTTTGTCCATGCTGGCTATAACGTCTTTAGACCTATCTTTGTAGGTACTCGAGTGCCTCGATCTCTAAAAAATGTGGGATGAGTCACGACCAAAGATGCGGCGGCGATCGCTGCTTTCGTGGTTGTCGATCGTCTCAACCATAGCGATCTGGCTGATACTTATTGGCCCGTTGATCACCCTGTTTGTCAAGCTCTCACCGTCGGAGATAGTGAGTGCACTCGATCAACCGGGCGCGTTGTCGCCTCTTGGCATCTCGGTGGCATCTGCGGCCATTGCGTTAGCCTTCACTGTCCTTGGCGGGACTCCTTTGGCGTATGCACTGGCGAGGTCTCGTCGACGAGGACTGCGTTGGCTGGAGGTGGGCATGTTATTGATGCTGCTTATGCCGCCATTGGTGATTGGCCTCCTCCTGGTCTTCATGCTGGGACCGTTGACACCATTAGGAGAACTGTTGTCGAGGGTTCATCTGTCTGCGACCAACACCTTCTTCGCACTCATCGTCTGCGAGGTATATGAGGCGGCGCCCTACTATGTACTCGGAGCGCAGTCGACCTTTGCTGGGCTCGACCAGGCGATGCTCGACCAGGCGTCTTTGCTCGGCAATACACCGCGCGAGCGTTTCTTTCGCATCTCGCTGCCGCTCTCGCTACCACAGCTAAGCTCAAGCCTTGCTATCGCTTGGGCTAGGGCGATCGGGGCTTTCGGGGCGGTCGTGATCGTGGCGTATCATCCGTATGGGC
Source organism: Ferrimicrobium sp. (assembly GCA_027365375.1). Taxonomy (GTDB): domain Bacteria; phylum Actinomycetota; class Acidimicrobiia; order Acidimicrobiales; family Acidimicrobiaceae; genus Ferrimicrobium. Next base: position 4,337 of record DAHXNM010000133.1, read on the forward strand.
TGCCGATGCAGGTTTGGACGACACTCAACGAGGTTGGACTGAGTCGTGCGCTGCCGTATGCACTCGTGCTCCTTGTAGTGTCGCTCCCACTGCCTTTGCTCGCTTATGCCTGGAGTCGCTATGCTCAGCGCTAACTTTCTTATCGATCGGCGAGAGGGAGATGTCGAGCTCTCCTTTTGCGTACCGCCAGGGCGAAGGTTGGGGATCTTCGGGCCCTCGGGTGCTGGCAAAACGACAGCACTCGATGTTGTTGCAGGGCTCGCTATGCCTCGGCATGGAGATGTATCGCTGGCTGGACGGCCACTGACCAAGGTGACCGCTGAAGATAGAACCATCTTTGTGCCACCCCATGAGCGCCAGGTCGGTCTGATCAGGCAGCGGCCAACCCTCTTCCCGCATCTCAGTGTGCGCGAAAATCTACTTTATGGCAAGGGGGTCAAGTCTTTTGAGCTGCTCGCACCGATGATCGAGCGACTTGAGTTGATGGATCTACTCACGTCTCGGCCACGTCAACTCTCCGGAGGTGAGGCGCAGCGGGTCTCGATCGCACGGACTCTAGCGAGAGAGAATCAGGCTTTGCTCCTTGATGAGCCTTTTCAGGGTCTAGATGATCGTCTGCGTACTGAACTGCTCCTTGTTCTCGATGAACTCCTCAGCGCTCTTCAGATTCCTGTTGTGATGGTAGCCCACGAGTTGGAGCTGGTCTCCCACTTCGCTGATGACATCATCGTGGTTGAGAATGGTAGAGCTTTGGGCTTTGGGGAGGTGCGGAAGCTGCTCAAGGAGCCGCCGTCGGTGAAGCTGGCGAGCATTCTCGGTTTTACGCATTTTGTTGCTATCGACGGCCTCCGTCGCATCGGCATCCATCCGGATCGCATGTTTGCAGGGGCAGAACCCACACGAGGGTATGTATTTCCAGTTTCGATTCTGTCGACAAAGGACGTAGGAGGCGGTGTCCTCTATCGCCTTAAACTGGCTGATCAGCAGTTGGTGGCGAGCTTTGCCGATGACCGTCTGTCACATAGCGAAGACCCAAAAGTCACCGTTCTAGATCCACCGGTCTTTGGGCAAGATGACGAGTGTCAGGGGATTTGGCGGGGGATGACGTCGAGCGTCGAAGGAGCAGTGGATGAAAGGCGATAGGGCGCGATTGGCTCGAATTGGACTTGGGCTCTCGCAACAACAACTAGCCACACAGGTGGGCGTATCGC
>DAHXNM010000168.1 GCA_027365375.1 Ferrimicrobium sp.
CACCTCATCGGTGTCGATGCCACTTACTAGCTCGCGATCCAGCTTTACGATGTCTGGGCGAACCTGGGTAAGCATCTGAAGTCCAGCGTAACCCGATCCCGCGTCATCCATAGCTATGAGGGCGCCACGCGCTCGCAGCCAGGTCAAGGAGTCGCGAAGCGCGTCGATGTCGACGATGCGCACGTGCTCGGTGAGCTCTACCACCACGCCGCTCAGATCCCGATCAAACACGGTCCGCAAGATTGGCTGGCCAAGTAGATGCGGACTGACGTTTACGGTAACAAAACAATCACGAGGAACCCGACGCCTCTCCTTGAAAGCGCGAGCCAAAATCAGCGCCTCTAGTTCGGCTCCGAGTCCAATCGCATCAGCCTCGAGAAAAATCTGGTCTGGACCGATGTTTGTGGGTACATCAAACCGAGTCAACATCTCATACCCAACCACCCTGGGGCCAAAGATGTTCGCAATCGACTGGAAACGCATTGAAAAAGAACGCTCGCCGGCCAAAATTGCGTGAACGTACTCCCGCATTTTAAGTACATCCTGTCGCGTGTTTTCGATGTTCCTGACTGCGTCCAATCCGTCAATCACACCAAAGCGCGGTCTTCCTTTACCCATCCTTAGAACTTCGACTTACGCGAGGAAATACTTGACCCGAACGCAGAGAGACCCGCTAAATAGAGGATGTCGTTGTTGTGGTCGATGAACGATAGCAACGCGACCGCTGAAGGGTTGCAACGGTTCTCAAAGTCTACCCATCAAGACCTCGCTCGAGTTTTCATCGACCAGGAAAGATGACTAGACTAACAAGGCGTGGCTGATACCTTTGAAACCGACTTTGGACCGAACGATTGGCTTGTCGAAGAGATGCTCGACAACTATCGAGATAACCCCGATTCTGTCCCATCCAGCTGGCAACAGTACTTCAAGAGTCGCAACATCGAACCACGATTCGCCAATAGCACGGTGACCGATGCCGTAGCCACCGAAGGATACTCCTCCAAGGATCCGTCAGTCTGGCCTGACGCATCGACCAACCATGTCAGCGACGCGCCTCCGGCCCAACCGCCAACATCGACCCAGCCCTCAGAAGCTGCCACCTCTAAGCCTTCAAGCTCTGCCAGCAGTGCAGAGGGGGCACCACAGCCGCCAGTTGCCGCCAGCGCGACACCAGGATCAGCCCCTCGGCAGGAACCGGCCTCTGCGCCAGCGACTGAACCCCAAACTACCACCGCCGCTGATCCAAAAGCCAAGGCGGCGACCCAAGCCGCCGAGGTCAATGATGCCACGCTCAGCCCGCTGCGTGGGGCTGCGCTTGCACTTGCTCGCAATATGGATCAATCGCTACTTTTGCCGACGGCGACCAGCGTTCGTGCTATCCCTGCAAAGGCACTAGAGATCAACCGGTCGATCATCAACAATCAGCTCAGCCGCGAGGGGCGCCCAAAGATCAGCTTTGGCCACCTCATCACCTGGGCGATCATCAGATCACTCAGTAAACATCCGCGTATGAACGCTAGCTTCGTCCCCGCTCAAGACGGGTCAGGCGCATCACTTCGCACCTTCGAGCACGTAAGCCTTGGAGTAGCTGTCGATATCGTGAGACGTGATGGTCAGCGAACGCTCATGGTTCCAGTCCTCAAGGATATCGACACTAAAACATTCGCTGAGTTCATCGTGGCCTACGACCAACTGATCACCAAGGTCCGTGAAAATAGGGCTACTGTCGACGATTTTCAAGGCGCCTCAGTCAGCGTCACCAACCCAGGAACCATCGGAACCGAACACTCAATTCCACGTCTAATGAACGGCCAGGGGGCGATTATCGGTGTTGGGGCGATCGGATACCCGGCAGAGTTTGGCGCTGCTGACCCTCGCACGCTAGGCGAACTCGGCATCTCGAAGACGGTTACGCTGACCTCCACCTACGACCACCGCATTATTCAAGGTGCCGAATCTGGCCAGTTCCTCGCCGACGCTGCTGCTCTCCTGGAGGGCAAGGAGAACTTCTATCAGGAGATCTTTGACTCGCTCGGTGTAGCCTACCCACCGGCTATATGGTCTCCGGATCGTGCCTCCTTCGGTGGCGAGGCGTCTGAGCGTGCCGTGAAGCAGATCCATGTCCAGACGCTTATCAATAACTATCGTGTCCGTGGCCACCTCTTGGCGCGCCTAGATCCGCTGAACCTAATCAAGCCGACGATGAGTCCAGAGCTAGATCCAGAGACCTACGGTCTCACCCTTTGGGATCTAAGCCGGGTATTTTTGACCGACGGCCTTGCTGGCAGCACAGAGCTGACTCTAGCCGAAATTCTACAGCTTCTTCGCGACAGTTATTGTGGGTCTCTTGGCTACGAATACATGCACATCCAGAATCCCGAGGAGAAGCACTGGATACAGAATCGTGTCGAGGGCATCCACGTTAGTGCGAGCAAGGAAGACCAGCTTCGCATGCTTACCACTCTCAACGACACCGAAGCCTTCGAGAAGTTCCTCTCGACTCGCTACATCGGCCAAAAGCGCTTCGGCCTCGAAGGTGCCGAAAGCGCCATCGTCTTCCTTACCGAGGTCTTGAATGAGGGGGTGCGCGGATCGGTCACCTCTGCGATACTCGGCATGGCTCATCGAGGACGGCTGAACGTCCTCGCTAACATCGTTGGAAAATCGTATCGCATGATCTTCGAGGAGTTCGAGGGCAACCTCGACCCTTCATCGGTACAGGGTTCTGGCGATGTAAAGTACCACAAGGGCTTTGAGGGAACTTACTACACTCCCGATGGAACGGCAGTTCCAATCACGCTGGCCTCGAATCCCTCCCACCTCGAAGCAGTAGACGGCGTAGTCGAGGGCATGGTCAGGGCCACCCAGGACCTACGAGGCAATCTGTTTGAGTTCGCCGTGCTTGGCATCTTGGTGCATGGAGACGCCTCCTTCGCCGGTCAAGGCGTGGTAGCTGAGACGCTAAACCTCTCTCAACTCCCTGGGTATCGTACCGGCGGCACGATTCACCTGGTCATCAACAATCAGGTAGGTTTCACAACCAACCCCAACGAAGCTCGCTCGTCCGTCTATGCCAGTGATATAGCCAAGATGATCCAGGCTCCGATCATTCATGTGAATGGCGATGATCCAGAGGCGGTGCTCAGAGCGGCACAGATCTCGATGGACTATCGCGAAGCCTTCCACAAGGACATAGTCGTAGATTTGATCTGCTACCGTCGGCATGGACACAATGAGGGGGATGAACCGAGCTACACGCAGCCAGTGATGTACCGGGTCATCGACTCGCTACCTTCGGTACGCAAGCTCTATCTCGAACGCCTGGTGCGCTCGAAAGCGATCACCGAAGAGGAGGGTGAGCAGGCAGTCGATGCCTATCTAGCGCGGCTACAGCAGGCCCTGGTGGAGACAAGAGAGGCTGCGCCACCGAAGCCAACGGACCTACCTGCACCTCCACCGCAAAATGTACAGGTACAGAGTGTACCGACCGCTGTGACCAAGGAGCAGCTTGACTATATCGTCGAGGTGCTCAATAGGACTCCTGAAGACTTCACCTTACACCCCAAGCTCGCCAAGCAGTTCCAAACCCGAGCAGAGCTCTACGCAGACGGCGAGGTCGATTGGGCCCTTGGTGAGGCCTTCGCCTTTGCCACCATAATGCTCGACGGACATGACGTACGGCTCTCCGGCCAAGACAGCAGACGCGGGACGTTCTCGCATCGTCACGCCGCCCTATACGACTATCAGACTGGCGCCACCTATCAACCACTCGCCTCCATCCGCGATGACGCGGGTGCACCCGGCACTGGGACGGCTGGTCGCTTCATGATCTATGACTCATCGCTCTCTGAATACGCAGCGATGGCCTTCGAGTACGGTTATTCGCTGATCCATAAGAAGGCGCTGACTATCTGGGAGGCACAGTTCGGTGACTTTGCCAACGGTGCACAGATCGTCATCGATCAATTTATCGCCGCAGCTCACGACAAGTGGAAGCAGGAGTCGGGGCTCACGCTGATGCTGCCTCATGGTTACGAGGGACAAGGCCCAGAGCACTCGTCAGCCAGACTTGAGCGATTTCTCTCATTAGCTGCGGGCCCGAATATGACGATTGCAAATCCAACCAGCTCTGGCCAGTTATTCCATCTGTTGCGAGCCCAGGTAGAGCGGCAAGCACAGCGGCCATTGATCATCCTCACACCGAAGTCTCTACTTCGTGCCAAACAGTCGAGGAGCCCGGTCGAGGAGTTCACCCAGGGTAGCTTCCGCCCGCTCGTCGACGACCCGGCCTGGGGCCCGAACCAATCCGGTCGCTTTGATGTTAGACGCATCGTCCTATGCTCGGGCAAGATAGGGTATGAGGCGCTCGCCCAACGAGATAGAACCACCACGTCACCGACTGCGGTCGTTCGTGTGGAACAACTCTATCCATGGCCAGAGCGCGAGATAGCCGAGCTGATCGAGAGCTACCCTTCAGCGACCGAACTCGTCTGGCTCCAGGAGGAGCCCGAGAACATGGGAGCCTGGCCATTCGCCCATGCGCGCCTGCATCGGGCGGGGGAACATCGGCTTCGGTTGGTGCACGTCTCCCGTGTCGCCACCGGATCTCCGGCTACCGGATCAGCCGCCATGCATGCACTCGAACAGAGCGACATTCTAGAGCGTGCGGTCTCAAAGCCGCTGAGCTAACTGCGAGCTCGCCAGCTGCAAAGCGATTTCAGTCCTTGAGCGCCTAACGGCTAGGCGTGCATCAATTTTGCAAACTGCTGCGCCAACACTTCAGCCAGCGCTTGAGGGTTGGTTAGGTGGGCGCCGTGGCGTGAATGCGGCACGCAATAGCTGGTCACATCGATCGCCTCGGTGAGCTTGATCAGTCCAAAACGGTGGTGGTGTGAGGGTCGCGATGATATACCCGCCACCACGTCGACCGCGATCTCACTTGGATCGAAGCTGATCCTGCCGTCAACCAGCTGGCCAAGTTCGCGCAGGAAAGCTAGCCCTTCCGCTCGCCGTAGAGTCTTGGTAGCTTCAGGGAGACGCTCCCAAACCGGATCGGAGATCATTCGCCGCAGGAACGCCTCCGCTAAATCTCCGGCTCGCTCGCTTGGGACGCGCCCAACCGCCGCCTCGTGTGGATCAACCTCCCAATCCTCTCCCCACCAAGCACCTCCTGGCAGCGGGGACTCAAACGTTGACACCCCTAGCAGGTTAGGGTGGCCCAACGACGCTAGCCACAACGCGTAGGTTCCTCCAAGTGAATGGCCGAAAACTATAGCCGGCTTCTCATCTAGTATCTCGCTCAGATCCGCGAGATGATCATCGACGTTCGCTGGAGCGACATCGATGGAGTGTGCGTAGCCAGCTCGATCCCAGATCACCACCTCCAGCGGAGACAGGTATTTTGCTAGCCCACGAAACGACCCGCCACGATCCATGGCTCCATGCACAGTCACTAATCGCACCGGGGCCGAGGAGTTCTGATTCACTCGCTCGAGATGAATCGATCGACGCAGAGGCATGAGACCATCCTAGGCGGCACACGCTCGATCACCCAGAAGGGATCATCGCCTCAGATCAGCGAAGACGGTTTTGCCGATTGCCAACTATCGGCTAGTGTAAGGACATGTCACCTGCGAAGCTTTTTTATACCAACGATATACCCATCCTCATCGATATAGCCAAGGCGAACCCGTTTGGCGATCTGATTACGGTCGGGGCTAATGGGCCCTTGACCACAGCGATTCCCTTGTTGATTGCATCCGACGGCGATGACGTCATGGTCCGGGGGCACCTCACCCGAACCAACCCACAGTGGCGACAGTCACGGTTGGACCTCGAAGCGCTCGCAGTCTTTCGGGCTGAACATAGCTACGTCTCGCCAAGATGGTACCGCACCAGTGCGGATGATCAACACCACGTCCCCACTTGGAACTACTCGCGAGTCGAGGCGGTTGGAGAGCTTGAGTTTTTTACTGATGCCAACGATCTCTTGACACTCGTGAGCACCCTT
>DAHXNM010000192.1 GCA_027365375.1 Ferrimicrobium sp.
TAGGCCGCCCATGCGGACTTGTTCGCCTTAAGCAGATTCATCCAGAAGATGACATCGCGTGAGGTGACCGACTCGCCGTTCGACCACTTGTAATTTTTGAGGGTAATCGTAACCGTCTTGTCGTTGTTTGAATAGACCGGACGATTAGCCAAAGACAGGCTGGTGTTGAGCTCAGCCTTATTGCCTGTGCCAAAAAAGTAGAGCGGGCGATACAGTAAGATCTGGAACTGCGCAAGGTTGTCGACTGAGAAGTTGGTACTTGGTGTCAACGGGAAGATATAGTTCGGGTTAGCCCCAGGAGCCTCTGCAAAGTAGGCGGTTCCGCCCTTCACCTTAGTGGTCGCGCTCGACGTGCTTTTGCTAGTTGACGTCGTGCTAGACGAACTCGAACCACAGGCTGCAAGCAACATTGCTGCTGCAGCTGTGGTCCCTATGATTGCGGAGGTCCTCCGCCTTGACGTTTTCTTCATTGGTTCCCCAATTCCTCCCATATATCTCGTTCCCTTGCGCTCCTTCGCGCAGGGGTCGAAGTTATGTTACGCTATCTGTGCATGAAATACGCCGCTCACACCCTGGGTTCTTTGAGATTTCACACAAAGAATTTTGATCTTGGTCCTCCTAGCCGGTTGATTATGCAGTCGTTCTGCTAATTTGCATGTTAATGTATAATTGAGTGAGTCATAAACTTAAGGAAACCTTAAGGAAAATTTCAGAAAAGGTAAAGTTTGAGATCCGATGGAGGAGACCGTAGTGCGGTCACGCTCGCGCTATCGATAGCCGCAACCACCATTACGACGCTGCCAGTGTTCCTGACAGGGGCGCTAGCCGTTGTTATCCGTCACCATCTCGGGTTGAGTTCTAGCGAGCTTGGTCTCTTGGTGGCTGGATTCTTCGCAGCGGCAGTTCCTAGTTCGTTGTTTATCGCCTCCAGGGTTGCTGCTATTGGAGCTGAGCGCATCATGCGGGTCTCAGGAGTCGCGGCAACGGTAGCACTCGTTGCCATCGCGAGCGTTGGAGATTCGTTCGTTGTGATCCTTATCGCACTCGTCTTGGGTGGGGTGGCCAATGGTGCCATGCAGCCAGCGGTGAATCTCTACTTGACGACTCGTGTGCATCTGGAGCGACAAGGGTTCGCTTTTGGTGTGAAACAGGCAGCGATTCCAGTATCGACACTGCTAGCCGGGGTGTCAGTTCCACTTGTTGCACTCACGTTTGGTTGGCGATACGCATATCTCGGTGCCGCGGTCGTCGCCCTTGTTGTCACGCTGCTACTCCCCAAGCACCGACAGGTGGACGCTACTGTTGGGCCACGATCGGCGAAGACAACAGTTGTACTCAAGCCCTTGATCTTTCTAGCCGTTGGTATCGGGCTCGGTGCCGGCGCAGCGAATGGACTTGGTGCGTTCTTTATAAGCTCCACCGTTCACATCGGGTTAGCTGCGGGTACTGCTGGCTATATGGCCTCGATTGGTAGCTTGGCCTCTCTCATCACCCGAATTGCATCGGGCTATTTTGCTGATCGACGCAGTGGTAACCACTTTGTCGTGGTAGCGGTCATGCTTTCGCTAGGTGCACTTGGTTACATCCTCCTCTCATTCGGGCTCCGGCCGTTGATTATTTTCGCCGCCGTGCTCGCTTATGCGGCAGGATGGGGATGGAATGGTGTCTTCAACTATGCCGTTGCTCTTACCCATCCAGAGGCGACCGGACACGCCACCGGCATTACCCAAGCTGGAGCATTCGCCGGCTCTGTTTTCGGGCCTCTGGTTTTTGGCGTTATCGTCGATCACCTGGGTTATTCGAGCGCCTGGCGGTTTGCAGCTATCTTGGTCGTCTGTGCAGCCATCGCCGTCATGAGAGGGCGATCACTGCTCCTCAAAGAGATCGCCGACCGTGATGGTTAACCAAATGCGAGTGGGATGGCTAATGACGAGTTCACCGTAGAAGCGGTGTGAGACCAATAATGAGTTCTGTCAGTTGATACTGCGAGCGACGGAGGTTACCCGCCCTCATGACGTTTCCGATGCCAACGCCCAGAAGTGCACCAGCGGCAACATCAGTGGGCCAGTGCACGCCCGAATAGATCCTTGAACCCAGAACACCCAGGGTGAGTGGACGGAATAGTAGTGACAATCCAGCAGGATCCGAACCAAGCCCAAAGACGAAGGCGGTAGCACCTGCTGAGTGAGTAGAGGGGAATGAGTGAGAGGGTCGGTGCTCGATCAGACCGGTAATAGATGCGCTTGAGACCGCAAACGGGCGTGTGCGTGGTGCAAACTGGGAGATGGCTCGGGCAGCGAGCACGGCTACCCCTCCTGCAAGCACGGAGCGCACGATCATGGAACGACTCTCCATGTTATCTGGATCAAGCCCATACCACGCTCCGACGAATCCCAACGCGTAGAGATGAGGCGCATAGTTTGCTAGAAGGGCAGCAACTTGATCGAGAGCTGGCCAGTTGTCGTGGCTGTTGGCCATCGACGCAACGATGCTCTGATCGAGATCAACGAGCCTTCGATACAGGCTTCGCAGTGTGGCTGAGGT
>DAHXNM010000205.1 GCA_027365375.1 Ferrimicrobium sp.
GCATTAGTCTGCTGCTGGTTCGCGATGCTTCTGATATCTCCAAGCTTTGGTTCTTGGTGGCGGTGACGATCTGGGTGATCACACTCGGGCTTCTGACCGGCAAAGGTTGGCCGGCTCAACGCAGGTTGGGCGGTCTGTTGGACGCGGTTGAATCTGGCGATATTGATATCCATGAGAGCGGCGTTGCCGTGTTACGAACTCAGCAAATCGTGGTTGTGCTGTACGTGGTAGCATTTTACCTCATGCTCTTCAAGCCATAGTTGAGGGTTTTCAAGGCTAAGCCAGGTGTCAAAGTCGAGAACCCGATTGCTCTGTACGGTGCTAGCGGAACGAAGCCGTAATGAGGCGACCGTGTCTGTTGGCTCGTGTTACTCACCCACGAGCAGCAGGACGAAGAGGGCACCGATGATGGTGGCCTAATGAATTCGTGGCACGCCAAAAGCCCCTACGAAGTTATTCACCTTGCAGGGCAACCCGGATAGTTTTGGGCATTGAAGTGGTAAAACGATTGATAGGCGCTTGATCAGCCCCTGCCGCAGTTCGGCTTCTTGCCGTGGTTCGCCTTCTTCTTGGCCCGAAGTTTTCGCTTGACTGTTCGCTTTGACATAGGTGCAACAGGTTAGTCGGTGATCGGCACCCTTCGAACCAGCGTTTCTCTGCGGTAGGCTCTCTGGTATGGAAAGACTCGGCCTGGTTGGGCTCGCAAATGCTGGCAAATCGACTCTCTATAATGCGTTGACAGGATCAGAGACGTTGGTTGCACCGCACCCTTTCTCAACAACCGAGAGTGTGGTGGGAGAGGCAGTGGTTCCGGACGAACGCCTACACAAGCTTGCGGTGCTTCACGAGTCGAAGAAACTGGTTTACGCCCATATTCAGGTCGCCGATATTGCTGGTCTTGTCTCCGGGAGTTCGACGGGTGCTGGATTGGGGAATCGGTTTCTTGGACAGATTCGGGAGGTTGATGGCATCGTCTATGTGTTGCGCGCCTTCGCTGATGATCAGGTGCCAGGCGAGAGTGATCCGCTTTCGAGTCTGGAGACGCTCGAACTTGAACTGACTCTCGCGGACCTCGGAAGTATTGAAGGTACGCTCGACAGACGTAAGCGTGCGGCCAGAGCTGATAAGTCTTTGGGTGGTGAGATCGAAGCGCTTGAAGCTGCGCGTGCGGTACTTGAAGATGGTACGCCGATCTATAGGGCCAACTTGAGCGCCGATGTGCTAGCTACCCTCCATAACTCGTTTCTTCTCACCAACAAACGGGTATTGGCGGTCATCAATACTGACGAGGATAACCCTCAAGGGGATCCAGCCCTAGAGGCTAAGGTGTCGGCCCAATTAGGGGGCGATCCGGTGGTTTTGTCGGCGAGCCTGAAGCTCGAATCTGAGCTTGTCCGTTTGAGTCAGGAGGAACGAGAGGAGATGTTTGAGGCCCTCGGTATCGAGCGACCAGCACTAGACCGTATCGCGGAAGCTGCTTTTCGTGCACTCGATCGCCGGACCTTCTTCACCACCGGTGACAAGGAGTCACATGCGTGGACCTTCCGTTCAGGATCGAACGCCGTCGTGTGTGCTGGAGTTATTCATTCGGATCTTGCACGAGGCTTCATCCGTGCCGAGGTGATCTTCTGGGAGGATCTCCTAGAGATGGGCTCATGGTCCAAAGCAAAGGCTGCTGGGAAACTAAGGCTCGAGGGTAAGGATTATCTGGTCGCCGACGGTGACGTACTCGAGATTCGTTTTAACGTCTAACTACGATGGCATGGTTGCTTGATTCTCGTGGTCAGGTGCTCGCATCACTCATGTTGGCGCGATCGATTGGTTGGTCCGTTAGGGCTGCTTTCGACATGGCGATCGATCTTGGCTCCGGGCTGGTCCTATGGCCAGGAGTAGGGCAGGCAACGAAAGGGGTGGCGATTTTTCTCGATAGTGACCTGGTGGTTCGCCGTGTTCGGGAGCTACGCGCACTTCGTCCCTGGTTGATGTTCTCATCTCAGAGGGTGATCGTGCTGCCTCGGCATATAGTTGCCATCGAGAGTCCGACAGTGGGGGATCGACTCGTGATCCGATCATGACCAACACCCTGTTTGTGGTCGGCACTCCGATCGGTAATCTCGGCGATCTAGCTCCACGTGCCAAGGAGTGTCTGGGTGCTGTCGATATGATCGTGGCAGAGGACACTCGGGTGATTGGACGTCTCTGCCATTTGATTGGCATTACTCCCCATGCTGTACGCGGTTATCAGGGCAGGTACCGCATTGGCGAGCCCGAGTTTCTATCCGCGCTTGAGATCGGTGATGTTGCGCTCGTCTCTGATGCTGGCATGCCAGGTGTCTCTGATCCAGGGGCAGCATTCATTGGCCTCGCTCTTGAACACGGGGTGCAGGTTCGTGTGATTCCAGGGCCGTCGGTGCTCGCAGCTGCGATGGCGCTGTGGCCGAAGGATATCTCTACCGCTTGCTTCTGGGGATTCCTTCCTCGGCGTGGAGCCGAGAGGTCTCAGATGGTAGTGCAGGTGATGAGCTCTCCCTCGGTAGGAGTGATTTTGGAATCACCCAAACGTCTATACGAGACCTGTGTAGAGTTGGCGGCAGTCGATGGTTCTCGCCAGGTTCTACTCCTCGGAGAGCTGACCAAACTCCATGAGTCGATGCATTGGCTAACTCTATCCGCTGCTGTTGCATGGTTGCATGAGGCTGAACCAAAAGGGGAGTGGGCGATGGTGATTGATAGCGCCCCAGCCGTGAGGCCAACAGAGGCGGAGGGAGATCGACTCCTTCTGGCGCTAGCTCGTTCTACGCTTGGAACGAAAGAGGCAGCAGCGATTTATGCCGAGGTACTAGAGGTGTCTGCCCGAGATGCCTATCAACAGATGCTCTCGAGTCGATCTGAGCGGACATAGCCGGGGTAAACTAGCCTCCAGCAGCAACGATGGATTGGAACTACCGCAATGAGTCGCTTCTACGTAACGACGCCCATTTTCTATGTGAATGGAGATCCCCACCTCGGAACCGCCTACGCCGCGATCAATGCGGACGCTTTCGCGCGATGGCATCGGCTTCTTGGAGACGAGGTTCTCTTCCTAACTGGAACCGATGAGCATGGTTTAAAGATTCAGCAATCGGCTGACGAACACGGTGTCTCGCCACTGGCCTGGGTCGATCTTACCTCTTCTCGCTTTTTGGGGGCGTGGCGAGAGCTCGATATCTCCTTTGATGATTTCATTCGGACGACCCAGGAACGCCACCACCGCACGGTTCAGCAGTTCCTGACCGCAATATATGAGAATGGTTTCATTGAAAAGGGATACTATGTAGGACTCTACTGCGTTGCTTGCGAGGCCTATTATGAAGAGAATGAACTTCTAGAGGGTAATCGATGCCCAGTCCATGAGCGACCTGTGACTGAGATGAGCGAAGAGAATTATTTTTTCAAGCTCTCTGCATTCACCGATCGTCTCATTGCACTCTACGAGTCAGGTACGATTCGTGTGACCCCTGAATTTCGCACAAACGAGGTGCTTGGATTCCTTCGTCAAGGACTTAAGGACATCTCCATTACTCGAACCTCAATAACCTGGGGAGTCAAGGTTCCATGGGACGATAGCCACGTGTTTTATGTCTGGTACGATGCCTTGATAAATTACTTGACCGCCATCGAGTATGGCGAGGATACTGGACGCTTCGCGCAATGGTGGCCTGCGGTACACCACCTGCTAGGTAAGGATATCATCCGCTTCCATGCCGTCTGGTGGCCAGCCATGTGCCTCGCCGCCGGTATAGATCCACCCTCGCAGTTGCTAGTGACAGGTTGGCTCTTAGTAGATGGCGCTAAGATGTCAAAGTCAAGCTCAAATCAGATTGATCCACTTTCGGTAGTCCGTGAATTATCGTCAGATACGCTTCGATATTATCTGCTATCATCCACTAGTTTTGGTGCAGATGGTGATGTATCACTCGAGCGTTTACGTGCGAGCTATAATGCCGATCTTGCAAATGATTTAGGCAATCTGGTATCGAGAACGGTAGCACTGATTGTTCAAAAATTTGGAGGCATGGCGCCATTGGTTCCATCGTTAGATGAGAAAAATGCGGGGTTAATGGAATTCGTTTCTCATGGCATCACGGCATGGAATGAGTTTCATCCAAATTCTGCTTTAGCGGCGGCTATGGAGATGGTGCGTTCTTCGAACTCGCTGCTCGAACAATATGAGCCCTGGAGGCATCCTGTGGATGATCCTGAGAGTGCTTGGTGCCTTGGCACGGTAAGAGAGGCATTGCGACTCGCGGCGCTGTTGTTGAGCCCTGCTATCCCGCAAGCTGCGCTTGGAGTTATCGAACGCTTGGGCTTATCCGATCCAGGTCCGCTCGAGTGGCGTCCAGGTGGCGAGGTTAGCGAGCTTAGCCGAGCTGAGCCGCTGTTTCCTCGTTTGCAGAAAGGGAAGCAGTGATGTGGATTGATTCCCATGCTCATCCGACCAGTGATGGGATCGACTCCGAACTCGAGGCCATGCAAGCCAATGGGGTTGGTGGTTTCATAGCAGTGGGGACCTCAGTGGCGTCATCGCAGGCCATGGTTGGGCTCGTTGGCGATTTACGCCAACGCTATCCTCAACTGGTTCTTGGTGCTTCGGTGGGGATTCATCCTCATGATGCGGACTCTGCGACCGAGGATGATCTTGGCATGCTTGCCTCGCTCATCGAGGCCAATCCGGAGGTCGTCGTCGGGGTTGGGGAGTGCGGTCTCGATCTGTTCTATGAGCATTCAAACCCGCAGAGCCAGGAGGCTGCGTTTCGTTCGCAGATCGCTTTGGCGAAACGCTACGATCGAACGCTCGTGATCCACACCCGGGATGCCTGGGAGGATACGTTTCGGATCTTCGACGATGTGGGAGTTCCGAATCGTCTAATCATGCACTGCTTTGTCGGTGGACCCGAGGAGGCGAGACGTTCGCTCGATTACGGTGCCTACCTCTCCTTTTCGGGTATTGCGACCTTCAAGAACGCGCAAGATGTTCGCCAGGCGTTTTTGATGGCTCCAGATGAGCGCATTCTGGTTGAGACGGACTCACCTTATCTAGCGCCTGTACCGCTTCGCGGTCAACCCAATGTCATCGGAAACGTAGCGATCACAGCCTCGTTTCTCGCCCAGCTTCGAGGCATCGATGAGCGTGATTTTGCGACGATGACGGAGCAGAATACATTAGAAGCATTTAAATTATGACAAAGAAGCTCATAAAATCTGCCGAGAAGTGACGGGGGAGTAACTTAGCCAGGCTAGGTTGGCCAAGACCTTGGTGTCACTTGCAGATTCGCTTTTCCGAATCTGCCGTTCTATTGTCGAGTGGAAGGACTTCGCTCTGATACTTCGCAAGAGGTTGGTCTGCATGGGTAGGGCGGTGCCAATAGCTATTGGCGTCGCTACCGTTCTTGCCTCCAGTTGGGCGGCCAGTACGCAGCTAGGGAGTGTATCTCTAGCCAGCTACGGTTCCGTTGGGCGTCCGCAATCCGTTGACAACACCGGAGTGTTCCCAGTTACTTATTCATCGACATCGCAGGTCACACTCTTGAGTGAAAATGGCTTGGCAGTGCTACAGAATCTAGGACCGATGGCTCACGCCACCGAGGGTGTAACCCAGTTGGTGGCGCCACCCATACCCTCGCCGGGTCCGCCGCCGATCCCGTTAGCGGCACCCAAGCCACCCCCACCTGCGGCACCCAAGCCACCCCCACCTCCCGAGTACTCGCAGTCGGGGGTTGTGTCGTGGTACGGTTCGCCAGCGGGTACCTGTGCCTCCCCGAGTCTTCCATTTGGAACCGTGGTGACGGTTACCAATGCTTACAGTGGCGCATCGACCAACTGTGTCGTCAATGATCGCGGTCCATACGTTGGTGGTCGAATCCTCGATCTGTCGCCGGCATCGTTCGCGAACATCGCTCCTCTTGGCCAGGGGCTGACGCAGGCGGTACTACACTGGCAATAATTGACGACTGGTGTCTCGAAATCTGAATTACAGCGCAGATTGTTCTCAAAAGGCTTTGAGGCGTCGCGTGCGCTCGGTCAGAACTTCCTAGTAGATGCGAATATTGCGCGCAAGATAGCGAGCGAGGCGGCCACCGGACAGCAATCTAGGGCGATTGAGATTGGTCCTGGAGCGGGATCTCTCACTGTTTTTCTAGCCGAGGCTTTCGAGCAGGTGCTGGCGATTGAGGCTGATCGTGCGCTCGTAGCTGAGTTGCAATCGTTGTTGATGGATCGGCAGATTGCAAATGTCGATGTCGTCAATGGCGATGCACTACAGTTTGATTTCGTTCACGCTGACCTTGCTCTGCTGCCCACAATTGTCGTTGGAAAC
This sequence comes from Ferrimicrobium sp., assembly GCA_027365375.1. Taxonomy (GTDB): domain Bacteria; phylum Actinomycetota; class Acidimicrobiia; order Acidimicrobiales; family Acidimicrobiaceae; genus Ferrimicrobium. The sequence continues at coordinate 6,356 of DAHXNM010000205.1, forward strand.
TTGCCCTACAACATAGCTTCGCAGATCATTCTTCGAGTACTCGAGCATGCTTGGTATGTCGAATCTATGGTAGTCATGGTTCAGGCGGAGATGGCGGATCGGCTGTTGGCCCCGGCCGGTAGTCGCAACTCCTCGGCGTTCGGGGTGCACGTAGCACTGATGGCTAGAACTCGGTCTGTGCTGACCGTTCCTCCATCGGTCTTTGTTCCATCGCCGAAGGTGGCCTCTAAGGTGATCAGGTTGGATCGTATAAGAGATCCCATCTCTGTCGTTGACCCTTGCCTCTACGCCACCCTGATTTGGGTGATTAGAACGACGTTTGGACATCGCCGTCAGATGTTGCGCCGAGTGCTAAGCGCCGAACAGAGTGCTGTGGTGGCATCGCTTGGCATAGAGGTGACAAGGCGACCCGAGTCGTTGCTCATGGAGGAGTGGATCGCCATCGCCCAAGGCCTAGAGGAGGCTGGCATTGGTGCACCGCGTTGAGGCCCCAGCAAAACTGACGATCCGTTTCGAGGTGCGTTCGCGGCGTAGCGATGGGTATCACCTTATCGAGGCAGAGATGGTTGCCTTATCCCTTGCAGATCTCCTCAAAGTTGACACCGCCGTCTCTGTTGGTGGCGTGACAATGATAGCAGAGCCTCTTCTTGGTGATGTTGATCGTTATCGCGTGGATGTCGACGACTCGAATTCAGTGGTCAGGGCACTCGATTTTCTAGGGGTGACTGCTCAGGTAGAGGTCAAGAAGCGGATTCCACAGGGCGCCGGCTTGGGAGGCGGATCAAGTGATGCTGCGGCGATTCTGCGCGCGCTGGGCTACCAGGGTGATCCATCAGCTGCTGCTATCCTAGGAGCGGACGTGCCGCCCTCGTTGGTCGGCGGGCATATATTCGTCAGTGGAATTGGCGATGAGGTTGAACTTCTTCCTGACCTACGACGCGACTACGTCCTCTTCCTGCCCGAGTTCTCTATGTCAACCGTAGCTGTCTATCGTGCCTTTGATCGGGTGGGGAGTGATGGAGGGGGCAATGATTTGTTTTTGGCGGCATGTGAGGTTGAACCTAAGCTACGAGTGCTTACCCTCGAGTTGGGGGCACGGTTCCAAAAGCCGCTAATGCTGGCTGGTTCAGGCTCTACTCTTTTTGTCGAGGCTACCCTTGCCGAGCTCGGTCTGATATCGCAAAGGACGAGTGAAGGACTAGAACTGGCGATGTTGAGTACATCGGTTGGGTCGGTAGTCGTTGTCGGGTGTCATACGCTAGCGAGGCCAGAGTCGACCGAACACGGAAAGTTGTGAGAAAGAGATCACCCCCAGGCCAGAAGCCTGGGGGTGATGATCAAACCGTGAATCAGTTAACGACCAGCGCGTCGCTGCCAGCGCGTCTTCTTCAACATCTTCTTATGCTTCTTTTTGCGCATGCGTTTGCGGCGCTTCTTAATCAGTGATCCCATGATTGAGAGATGCTAGTCGCTGCTATGCCAGCATCTGTCTCCTTGCTCGCATTGGTCGGCAACGAATCGGGCGTATGGTAGGGTAACAGGTTGCAGTGGCGGGTAGTTCAATCGGCAGAACGCCTGACTTTGGATCAGGAGGTTCCAGGTTCGAGCCCTGGCCCGCCAGCCAGAAACCCCCAGCTCAGAGGCAGTATTGCGCAGAGCACTATACGCTCTAAAGGTTGCGTGATACGGATGTGATACGGATAGGTATCCGTGGAGCGACTGCTTGCTGGTAGTGTGATCACATGCGCGGAAGTATCACTCCCCACAAGGGCCAACCGGATACCTGGCGATTGCAGGTTTACTTAGGTCAAGATCCCGCTACTGGCAGGGAGCGGCGCAAGACTAAGGTCTTCCACGGGCCGCGTAGACAGGCGGAGAAGGCTCTCAACGAGATGGTC
>DAHXNM010000207.1 GCA_027365375.1 Ferrimicrobium sp.
GGCACGACGGCGGCACGACGGCCATAGGATCCCCGTGCTCGCGGAAGTATGGCAAGAATCCCGGTCGGCTGGACCAGAGCTGACGCCACTGGACTCAGCTCCCAACCCAGCCAGCACCCCAGCCCGGCTACCAGAGGACCAAGTACCAACATCCCCTCCGAAAGCCCTATCCCTAATGGAACGAGCGCCAATGCAGCTAGTACAACCCTTAACCAGGTCAGCTTGCCGACGCGAGCGGCGCTCAATGCGCCTAGGGATAGCCCTGGGTACCTCAGCATCAACGAAAGGCTGAAGGAGTGATCGAGAAAGCGACCGTCTGGCGATGCGGATCGGCGGGGATTAGGAGCCCATCTCGAGCCAACAAGAACTAAGGCTGCAACCAAGAGAGCTATAACCGAGTAGATAACGGCGTCTTTGCCTCGAAGAAGGTCCGCCATCGCGCTCTGGAGCCTAAGTGAAGCTCCGCTGGCCAACATGACAACCGAAGCAAGCGCTAAGACTCCGAGGACGACACCGACTAGGCCGCTCACCTTGGACCATCGATTACACCCCTCCATCCAACAGGCGAGCGCACAACCCACTATTAACCACGGGACCACACCCTGATGTAGAAGACCGTGATGCAGAAGGCCCTGATGTCTGAGTGAATACCAGACGACCAACGCGTACACAACAGTTAGGCCCGCGACCAAACTCGCTATAAGTCTGCTCCATTGCGCCCCTAAACTCACAGCGCTAGCGGCTAGAAATACAGCCAACAGACCACCACCGAGGGCGGAACTCGGCAAGGAATGTACGACCTTATCCAGATCGCGATCGAGCACGGCAACCAGAGCAACCACACCCAGTACCCCCCATAGCACCGGTTTGCGCCAGGTACGCAGGGTGGAAGCTATCACGCTAGCCTCCAGACACCTCAGTCAGTTTTGACTTCGTAGAGAGGAAAGGCATCATGGTACGCAGAGTAGCCCCTATCTGCTCAACCGACTGATCTTTGGCCTGCTGGCGCAGTTGATTGAATCGAGGTCGACCGGCAGCCATCTCGTCGATCAGTTCTCGTGCGAAGCTGCCATCCTGAATCTCTCCTAGAATGCGCCGCATCTCTGTTCGTGTGGCCTCATTCACAATCCGTGGCCCACGTGTGAGACCCCCATACTCCGCCGTCTCCGATACCGAGAACCACATACCAGCGAGACCATTCTCGTAAAGAAGGTCAACGATGAGTTTCATCTCATGCAGGCATTCGAAATAGGCCGACTCCGGCTGGTAGCCAGCCTCTACGAGGGTTGTAAAGCCAGCGACGATCAGCTCACTCAAGCCACCACAGAGCACTACCTGCTCGCCAAAGAGATCGGTCTCAGTCTCCTCAGCGAAGGTGGTATCAAGTACACCAGCCTTCGTTGAGCCGATACCCCATGCATACGAGAGCGCCAATGCATGACCATTCCCTTGAGGGTCGTTGGCGACGGCCACCAACGAAGGCACGCCTCCACCCTCCTCGTACGTCCTCCGGACGAGGTGGCCAGGGCCTTTGGGCGCGATCATAATCACGGCGACGTCCTCTGGCGGAACTATCTCGCCGAATCGAATATTGAAGCCATGGGCGAATCCAAGCGTCTGGCCAGGACGAAGGTGAGGAGCGACCTCGTTCTCATAGATCTCCTTCTGCACAGTGTCGGGCGCGAGAAACATAATGAGATCCGCCCACTCGACAGCTTCAGACACTGACAGTACTTCGAGCCCACTAGCCCAAGCCTTGTCACCAGAGGCCGAGCCAGGTCGAAGTGCTACTCGCACCTTAACCCCTGAATCAGATAGGTTGAGTGCATGGGCGTGGCCTTGGGAACCGTAACCAATGATAGCGACACGTGTGCCGCTTATGATCGATGGATCTGCGTCATTGTCGTAATACATCTGAGCCATTTATGATACTCTTCCCTTCTTCGATCTGCGCGTGGGTTTTGGCAGCTTACTGAGAGCAATCCTACCGGTTCGCTGTAGCTCGATCAGACCAAACTCAGCAAGGAACGCCTCTACATCATCTAGCTTCTCGGGCGACAGCGCAAAGACGACCGTAAGTCTGTCCATCGAAACATCGATAATCTCACCATGAAAGATCTCGACTAGCTCCATTACCTTCGAGCGAGCGCCAACCTCAGCGTTGATAGTGGCGAGCATACACTCGTACTCAAGCGCGTCAGCGGGGTCGATCTCGGTAATCTTGATAACGTTGATCAACTTGTGTAGCTGCTTGGTTATCTGCTCTAGAGGAACCGTCTCCACATCAACAACTATGGTGAGCCGCGAGAAGCGCTCGTCATCGGTTGGGGCCACCGCAAGAGAGTAGATGTTGTACCCACGTCGAGAGAACAACAACGCCACCCTTGCAAGCACACCGGCACGGTTCTCGACTAACACACTCAGAATATGATGTCTGCCTTCAACCGGCGGACGGATGGAGCCGATTGGGACTAGGTTCGAAGATCGTTCTACCATCATCGTCCTCTCTGCTGATGGGGAGGCAGAACAATGTCATCATTCGGCGCTCCAGCAGGCACCATCGGAAAGACCTTCTCAAAGGTATCGACACGAAAGTCGATCACAACCGGTCGATCGTCAATCTGATTCGCCTTCTCGATGACTGGGTCCACGTCGCTCACCTGATCGACACGAAAACCAACAGCACCCATCGCCTCGGCCCACTTCACGTAGTCAGGAAGATCGGGTGAGAGAAACACTTCCGAATAACGCTCCTCATAGAACATCTCTTGCCACTGGCGCACCATCCCCAGATAACCGTTGTTCAAGATGGCAACTTTGATAGGGATACGCTCTGCCGTCGCGGTCACCAACTCCTGCGCGGTCATCTGGAAACACCCATCTCCATCGATGGCCCAGACCGTACTTCGGGGGCGACCAGTCTTTGCCCCGATGGCGGCTGGCACCGCAAAACCCATCGTTCCAAGACCTCCTGAGTTAATCCACGAGTTCGGTCTTTCGAATTGGAAGTATTGCGAAGCCCACATCTGGTGCTGACCCACACCCGAGACCACCACGGTATCGGCTGGCGCCAGAGCTGAGAGACGTTCTACCACGTACTGAGGCTTGATAGCCGCACCTGGGAGTGAGGGTTCGTACGAGTACGGGTACTGCTCCCTCCAGGCGCGCAACTGGGCAATCCAGTCCGATAGATCAGCTGCCTGAGCCGGGAGGTGCCGAGTGATCTCCGGGATCACCGACTTCACATCACCAACGATAGGAACATCGGGTCGCCGGACCTTCCCGAGTTCAGCAGG
>DAHXNM010000209.1 GCA_027365375.1 Ferrimicrobium sp.
GCAAGCGTTGTTGTGCGCAGCCGTGCAAAGCAACACGGAGAGATTCAGTGCGATCGAGGTTCAATTGAGTCGACGGAGATAATAAAGGCATCCCCTAGGTCGCTAGAGAGATAATCCCGCTAACATGGACGCGCCCACGCCGGCATCGACGACACGAACAACCCGATCACCGCTTTTGTGCTACTGTTCCAGGTGAAGATGGTTACCGTGACCGTCGGTAACTTCTCGATGCTCACGAGCCTTAGTCTGCCGCATTAGTTTCACAATGATCCACCCGCAAAGAGCTCATCATCGGCGCCAAACGTTGCACCTGTCTTAAACTTGTATTATACTTTTGAGTACGGACGAAAGGATGATCATGACAACAGCAGAATCCTCAACACCAACCGCGAGCGTCGCCAAACTCTATGAGCAGCTCTCCGAGACGACTGCGATCGGACGCGAGCGACTTGGCAGACCGCTTACCTTTGCCGAGAAGGTACTCTTTGCCCACTTTCTCCATCCTGAGACGACCGACCTAGAGCGAGGTGTGAGTTACGTCGAGCTCATGCCAGACCGCGTTGCCATGCAGGACGCGACTGCACAGATGGCTCTCCTGCAGTTCATGACGGCCGGGTTGCCACAGGTCGCAGTTCCCTCTACCGTTCACTGTGATCATCTCATCCAAGCGCAGTTTGGAGCCACTACCGACTTAGAGACTGCGGGAGTCACCAACAAGGAGGTCTATGACTTCCTTCGATCCGTCTCCGCCAAGTACGGACTTGGCTTTTGGGAGCCGGGTTCAGGCATCATTCACCAAGTCGTACTTGAACAGTATGCCTTCCCTGGCGCCATGATGATCGGAACCGACTCTCACACCCCAAACGCGGGAGGCCTTGGCATGGTGGCGATCGGCGTTGGCGGCGCAGACGCGGTCGACGTCATGGTAGGCATGCCTTTTAACGTACGTCTACCCAAGCTGATCGGAGTTCATCTCACCGGTGCACCGTCAGGTTGGACCTCAGCCAAGGATGTTATTCTTCGCGTTGCCGAGATCCTCACGGTCAAGGGCGGCACCGGTGCAATCCTGCAGTACTTTGGCGATGGTGCCCGTGCGCTGTCTACAACCGGAAAAGCCACGATCTGCAACATGGGGGCTGAGATCGGTGCCACATGCTCGCTCTTTCCCGCTGATGAGAACTCTGTCGCCTATCTCCGATCAACCGGACGAGAGGCGATAGCCGATCTGGTCGCCTCTAATCTGATCGAGCTAACCGACGACCCAGAGGTCGAGCAAGATCCACGCCCCTACTTCGACCAGTTGATAGAGATCGATCTCGACACCCTTGAACCACAGATCGTGGGACCTGGCACCCCCGACCTAGGCAGAGGGGTTGGAGAGATAGCTGCAGAAGCCAAGGAGAAGGGGTGGCCAGTGGAGCTCTCCTATACCCTCGTTGGTTCCTGCACCAACTCGTCATACGAGGACATCGCTCGAGCGGCCTCGATCGCTCGATGGGCAAATGAGCGAGGGCTCAAGGTAAAGAGTCCCCTCTTGGTAACCCCTGGATCCGAACGGGTGCGCGCCACCATTGAACGTGATGGTCTGCTCGATGACTTACGTGCGATCGGTGCTACCGAGCTAGCGAATGCTTGTGGACCGTGTATCGGCCAATGGAAGCGGACCGATGAGGCGTCAGAAGGGGTCAACTCGATCCTGACCTCGTATAACCGCAACTTCCCAAAACGCAACGATGGGAGTGCCGATACCCTAGCCTTCATCGCATCTCCAGAGGTCGTGGTCGCCTATTCGCTGGTGGGCAACTTCAACTTCAATCCACTAACCGATCCGATTGACGGTGAGCTCATCCCCCAACCCACAGGTGACAAGCTCCCATCGCTCGGTTTTGCAAGCGAACAGTCCGGCTTCCAAACACCCCCTGTCGACTCCTCGAAAGTCGAGGTTAAGGTGGATCCCGCCTCTGAGCGTCTACAACTACTACACCCCTTTGAACCCTGGAATGGAGAGGACTATCTCGGACTCGCCGTTCTCATGAAGGCGGTCGGAAAGTGTACGACCGATCACATATCGGCGGCAGGGCCGTGGCTTCGCTATCGTGGCCACCTCGACAATATCTCAAACAACCTCTTCCTAGGCGTCAACAACGCCTTTGGATCTCAGGCTGGGAAGGGCTGGTGCAAGGTCCATAGCGCGGAGGAGTCACTCCCAGAGATTGCGCGTCATTACAAGGCAGCTGGTATCGCCTGGGTCGCTATCGGCGACGAGAACTATGGCGAGGGTTCCTCGCGAGAGCACGCAGCAATGGAGCCGCGGTTCTTAGGGGCCAAGGCGATTATCGCGCGTTCCTTTGCCAGAATCGCCGAAACCAACCTCAAAAAACAAGGTGTTCTCCCGCTAACCTTTGCGGATCCAGCGACATACGACCTGATCGCGAAGGACGATACCGTCGACATCGTCGATCTCGCCGCACTGGCGCCCAATCGCTCCGTAAAGGGCATAATCCATCATGCCGATGGTAGCACCACCGAATTCGAGATGACACAGACGCTCTCCCCCACCCACATCGAGTGGTTCCATGCAGGAAGTGCGCTCAACATCATCCGAGATCGCGCCCGCTGAACAACTCCAACGCCAGCGCAGAGACTCTGTGACTAGCTAGTCGATACCCAAATAGGGCCAGTTCAACCAATGACCGCTACGGGAACACGCTCATAGCGGTCAGCGGCGCTTGCCCGCTGGAAAACCGACCTGGCATAGTGTGTAGGCGATGGCTAATGGCGTGTAGATCGCCTTGGCTGCAGACCGCTAGGGTCGCACCCTTCGAGACGTAGCGGTGCACTAGGCCGTTAGACGCCTCTCGTTCGACGGCCGCCGCCAAGAGAGCTAACCCAACTTTCGGAGAATCTTCTCGAATTGGTGTCTGGCTTGATCTTTTTGCCCGATTTCGATGGGTTATCCACAGGTGAGAATTGTATTATTGCAGGTTATATGTCGGGTGAGGTATATTTGCAG
>DAHXNM010000211.1 GCA_027365375.1 Ferrimicrobium sp.
GCTATGGAAGCATGGCTCAGCTAGAGCTCATCCAATCAAGGGTTCCGTCAGCACTCATCGCCCCGGTTGATGGGGCAGACCACTCCCCTCATCTCACCCACTCTGACGATGTCATTGGCCAACTTGAGAAATTTCTCGAGCTCGATCTCTGCACTCCCTACCCAACTAGAGCGACGAACGAGCTATGACACAATCTATCTGCAACTTTTTGCATGCATTATATTGCAGTCAATTCGATCTTATCAGTAATTATACTGCATTCAAGGAGAAGCGATGATTGACCTACGCACCCACCCAGACCGCTACCACCATTGGACACTCAAGATCAGCGATCAGCTAGCGGAGCTGATTTTGAATGTCGATGAGCACGAGACTGTAGACACTGGCTACGAACTCAAAATGAACTCCTATGACCTGGGGGTAGATATCGAACTCGCCGATGCCCTGGAGCGGCTACGGCTATCGCACCCGGAGATCGCCTCGGTACTGGTCAGGTCAGCCAAGGAGCGTGTCTTCTGCGCAGGAGCGAACATCGGAATGCTAGCCGGCGCCTCTCATCAGCACAAGGTGAACTTCTGCAAATTCACAAACGAGACAAGGCTCTTCTTGGAGGATGCACCGGCTCACTTCATCGCCGTCATAGAGGGAACTGCAGCTGGCGGTGGGTACGAACTTGCCTTGAGCTGTGACACCATCGTTCTAGTCGACGACGGCTCCGCCTCGGTTTCACTCCCGGAGCTGCCTCTGCTCGCAGTCCTTCCCGGTACAGGTGGACTAACTCGGCTCACCGACAAGCGCAAAGTCCGTCGAGACAGAGCCGACTATTTTTGCACACTCGAAGAGGGAGTGCGCGGCCAACGTGCCAAAGAGTGGAATCTGGTCGACTATGTGGTCCCTCGCTCTGGTCTCCCGAGCCTTCTCGAATCGCTCACACCCTCCATCGACGAATCGCAACCGCGCCATGCAACAGGTATCGTCCTCAATGAGCTCACCCGAGAACTCAGCGCAGACTCGATCGACTACGCGCACATTCACGCGAACTTCGACCGGGCCAACGGTGTCGCGACTATAACCATCCAGGGACCGGATGTCACTCCGGAGACACCGGCTGATCTCCTCGCTGAAGGTGACGCTTCCTGGTTGATCGCTACAGCTCGTGAATTCAACGATCTCATCTGTCATCTGCGTTTCAACGAGCCAACGCTTGGGACTCTGCTCTTGAATACCAAAGGAGACCATTCGGTCACACAGCACTATACCGAGGCCATCACACTCTGGCGAGATGAGTGGATCGTTGATGAAGGGCTTGCCCTTTGGAGTCGCACGCTTGCAAGACTCGATCTAACATCGCGATCGCTCATCACCGCCATCGACTCCAACAGCTGTTTTGTTGGACCGCTCGCCGAGCTCGTCTTTGGTGCCGACCGTTCGTTCTATCTCGACGACGGAGAGGCGAGACTGACGGTTAGCCCCATCAACCTGGACGCCTTCCCGATGATGAACGGGATGTCGCGGCTAGCCTCACGATTCTGGGGGGAACCAACCCGCCTGGAAGAACTGACGACGGTGATGAACCAGGCACTTGATGCCCAGACGGCAGAGCATCTCGGTCTCGTCACATTCATCCCTGATGAATTCGACTGGGATGATGAACTCCGACTTGCTCTCGCAGGGCGCAACGCCTTCTCGCCTGATGCACTTAGCGCGATGGAGGCCAACCTCCGCTTTGTCGGCCCCGAGACCATGGCCACCAAGATATTCGGTCGACTAAGCGCGTGGCAAAACTGGGTGTTCAACCGACCAAATGCAGTAGGGCCAGAAGGAGCACTACAACGCTACGGTACAGGGCTCACCGCAAACTTCCAACGAGAAAGGATCTGAAATGGAACTCATAGATTACGACGCTCAAATACCCAACAACGTCTCGCTGGCGAGCGACGAACGCCTCAAGCGAGCACTCGAACAGTGGCATCCGGGCTACCTCAACTGGTGGAATCAGATGGGGCCGACCGGCTTTGCTGAGTCAGAGGTCTACCTGCGCACAGCAACGGGTGTCGACCCCAAAGGCTGGGCACAGTTCCAGTATGTGAAGATGCCAGAGTACCGTTGGGGTATTTTTCTTGCGCCGGGCGATCCGGAACGACGTATCGGCTTCGGTGAGCATCTCGGCGAACCAGTATGGCAAGAGGTGCCAGGCGAGTACCGCGCTATGCTCCGTCGACTGCTAGTGGTACAAGGGGACACCGAGCCCGCCAGCGTCGAACAACAGCGACACCTAGGCGCCACTGCACCTTCGCTGTATGACCTGCGCAACCTCTTCCAAGTCAACGTAGAGGAGGGACGTCACCTCTGGGCGATGGTCTACCTCCTCCAGCGTTATTTTGGGCGCGATGGCAGAGAGGAGGCTGGAGCCCTCTTGACCCGGCGATCCGGCGACGAAGATCGCCCTCGAATGCTCGGCGCCTTTAATGAAGACACTCCCGACTGGCTGTCGTTTTTTATGTTCACCTTCTTTACCGACCGCGATGGCAAGTACCAACTCGAAGCTCTAGCTCAATCCGGATTCGATCCTCTCGCGCGTACGACTCGCTTCATGCTCACAGAAGAGGCCCACCATATGTTCGTCGGTGAAAGCGGCATCGGCCGTGTCATCGAGGCAACAGTAAATGCAATGAAGGCCTCCGCCATCGAGGACCCCTATGATACCGACCGAATTCGTGCGCTCGGGGTGATCGACCTACCGACGCTTCAGCGCTACCTAAACTTCCACTTCTCTGTTAGCTTGGATCTCTTTGGAGCAGAGGCCTCCTCCAACGCCGCCAACGCCTTCGCCGCGGGACTCAAAGGTCGGTTCAATGAGCACAAAATCGACGACGACCACCAGCTCGCCTCAGCCACCTACCCCGTGCTTCGCCGCGAAGGCGATATCATCGTCACTCGCGAAGAGCCAGCTCTCACG
>DAHXNM010000223.1 GCA_027365375.1 Ferrimicrobium sp.
ATTGATAGTGGAGGCGCCGCTGGGCATCATCTGACTTTCCTAGCGCGGAAGACAATCTGAAGAGCGCAAGGAGTGCTACCACGAAAGCCAATCCACCAAGTATGTCACGGTTGAAAGTAGTCTCGTTAGGCGCAATCAAGAGAATTGGCATCGCGAGAAAGCTTACACCAATTATGACTAGTCTTGGAATCAGACGAGGATTGCGGCTTACAAATGATGGTTCTGTGAGTGTATGCACAGTAGGATCGACTGTCATTAGGATGAATGTTAATAATGAAACCGAATACGGTAGGTTCATCAATCCAAAGGAGAGGTTGATCCGATGAACCTCGTCTAGCAAATAAAGCGCGTCACCAATGAACATCGAACACATCGTAAGTAATAATAAGACATCCGTTGTCGTCAGCCGCCTCTGTAGAAGCAACTCAATTCGCACCGTCAAGGATACTAACACAGCCGACAGGGTGGGATATATTGCGAGGACAATAATTACCCGAAGTGAAATATTCTGATCAGCCAATGGACTAATAACAAAGGCCCAGGCGATTCCGAATATTAGCACTCCGGTCATGAGGGTTTCGATGATAGCGCCATTCCGATTTGCTTTAGGTCCCTCTTGTATTTTAAGAATCCCGCTCAACACGATCACTAGGAGCACATATCCTGAGAGAGAGACCACGCTGGGCAACCAAGGCCGATTCGGTGTGAGGTTACCGAAGGAGTGCAAGAGTGCTCTCAACGCGGATCCGATCATGAACAAGACGAGCGATGATGCTATGAGCACCCAGACCCATACTTGGTTTGGTCGGTAGCGCAGTACATACTGGACGATACTGGCTAGCGTAACGACCCCTAAGAGCGCGTAGGCAAGTGTCGTTTCAATGCGGAGGAATTGGAGAGCTTCGATCAGTACCCATAGGGTAATGAAACCCAGTGCAGCGGGCCGCTTCAGGAGATTACGGGTCTCGTCAGAAGCCAGCGACTGGCGGTACTTGCGGGAGATCCATTGCGGACGCTTTGCCGGAGGGTCTTCGCCAGGAGCTCGATGCTGTTTTGCAATGGGGCACATAAGTATTCCATCGGCAGGCTACGTCGGGCGCTTAAGGAATCCTCCAGGGTACTTGCACTGCAGATGCCCTCCCAAAGCACGTGGTGAAAAGGACCCCGTCGTTCTGCACCTGCTATTGCACATGTGCTGTTCCAGCCCCCATCAGTACATCAACCTCCACCCGCCCGGCGAGTCCCTACCCACAATGGACCTGACCCACAGAGTTTGGGCACGCTACAGTGCTGTGATCCATCCATTGAGTTCACCGCTTGCCGATGATCTATGCCAACTGGACAACGAGGCCGCCGCCCAACCTACCCTATTCACGATCGACACCGCTTCCAACAACCAATCATTTCGTCAGGCCTGCCACAAACTTTTCCCGTTTAACGGGAACGCTAATCAATTGCTGCAAATCCGTAGGTAGGGAGGCGCGCCCTGGGGGTGAACGCATGAACCAACCACTAGGGTTAACACATGGTGTTAGCGCAAGATGAGGACCATGGCAACAAACACGTCGATCTGGCCCCCTCGATTTACCGACAGCGACTAGTAATAGAAGGTCGCAGAGAGCTACCAATCGGCGACAAGGATATCCAGGAGTATCTTTCGCAACTCTCGGACGTGTGTGGGATGACCCTTCTCATCGACCCCGTAACTCATAGATCTGACCGTTTTGGCTGGGCTGGCTGGGTACATTGGGAAACCTCTGGCGCTCATTTCTATGCATGGGAGAGTCCGCTGGTGTTCTTTAGCGTGGACATTTATACCTGCCTAGCATTTGAACCGAGTACGGCAGTCAGCTTTACAAAGTCCTACTTTGACGCTACCCATATTACATCGAAAGCATTCTAAAACAACCATGCAGGAATACATCTATCTGAATCCAATCACCGAACTATGAGTGCATATCTCACCTTTTCTGACAAGACATACGATGGGTTATGAACGCGCTTTTAGCGGTGGACGGTAGGAAGATCCAAACACCACTACGGAATCATGAATGATTACACCTACCCCCTTCAGCGTCAACCTGTACACTGCTAATGATCCACGTGCCAAGCCCGCCTTGGAGCTCGAGGGATTAGTATTTCTTCGCGAATTTGGCAATACTCCCAAGGAGCTCGATGAGGAATATGGTCCCTATAGGAACTACAGCATCATTTTGTGTGTGACGGACAACTTGACCAATTTGATCGCGGGAATGGCGAGAGTCATACTGCCTAACGATGCTATTGGCCTAAAGACACTGAACGATATCGCCAAACAGTGGCCTGAATTGTATAATGATTCGTGCTTCGACGAGCTCTTCTTGTCGACACCTGATCACTGGGATATAGGCACAGTAGCCATTGGCGTTGAGTATCAATCACCTCTCGCTGCAAGCCTCGTGAGTCTAGGATTATATCAGGCAATCACACAACTAGCTCAATACTATCGAATTGATAGCCTAATCGCATTGCTTGATAGCAAGGTGTATCGCATGACGAGATGGAAGTTTCATTCCCCCTTTCTGCCGATCCCTGGGGCAAAGGCAAAGCCATACTTAGGTTCGGCAGCCAGTTACCCCGTCTATAGTCGTATAAGCGAATGGGGCGCACGCCTCAAGGTAAAAGACCCCACGATCTACGAGATCATCTACGGTGGCACAGGAATCGAAGCTGCTATATCTCCAATGTCTATTGACCACGGTGTTTCCCTTATTCGAAACGTTGGCTTGATCGTTGATGTGCGTTCCACGACACCGGATAAGCTGAACATCGCTCCAACACCCATTGTTGATTTATTAGATCCGATACGCTAACGGGGCAGCTTTTCCATCCCAGCATCTTGCAATAGGTTGGTGAACTCTCAACAGCGCTCTTCCATGAGTTATATGGGTAGGAACAGCGTCATATTGGGTAACCGGAAGGCCCCTCATGGCGCGTCCTCTCACATTCAAGGTGGTTCATCTGGGGTGGATCACTCCACGAACTAGAGCAACCCTCTGGTCGCTCCACCGTCAACCGCGATCGCCTGGCCAGTGATATAGCCCGCCCACCTTGAGCACAGATACGCAACGAGGTGGCCACAATCATCTGGATCACCGAAGCGACCCATCGGTACCCGCGAGAGCATCCGATCGAGATCGACCCCGGCCTCCTGTAGGGCGACCAGACGCTGCGTTGCATGAAGTCCGGGAAGGATTGAATTGACCGTCACATCAAAATGTGCCAACTCGAAAGCCGCCGCCTTCAAGTACGCAAGGAGACCGGCTCGCGCCACGTTGGAGGGCATCATCTCGGGATCTGGCTCGCGAACGACATACGAACTGATCGAGACAACTCTCCCGAACCGACGTGCCCTCATCAATGGAGCTACCGCCTCTACCAGCTCGATCATCGGTGCGAGTACCAACCCAACGCCCTCATGGAGTTGATCCACCGGCATCGCGCCTAACGAGGCGTTCTTGGGGCCTCCAGCATTTAGCACGAGGATGTCTATATGACCATGGAGATTGAGAAACTGTCGAAGCAACTCCTGCGGTCTCCCGGATACGGCCAAATCCACGGGTAGATACTGCGCCCCACGGCCCAGCAGTGAAACCGCCCTCTCACCAACCTGCTCGTCGCGCGCTGCAATCACCACCTCGGCACCTTCTTCCAGGAGAGCTGCGGCGACACTGAAACCAAGGCCGCGAGTTCCACCCGTTACCAGCGCCTTCGCCCCCTTTAGACCAAGATCCATTACTCCCCTCCCCATCGTCGCGTCCCCTTGGGGACTGCTCGGGCATTTGCACGACGATCACCCATCCCACCCTAGTTCCACTACGACCTGTGAAACCAGTGGCGCATTCTAGCCCCACACGACCGCTTAGGAACGACTGGAGCCCAAGTGCACATCTACCCTACCAACGACAACCGAACCCCAAATCATGGAGCGCTACGCCAAGCCTCTACCGTCGAACTCCCCATGGGTGGATCAGCGACAACTGCGCTGAGAGGCCGGAGAAGTGAGTCGGCTGGTGTAGTATTTACTACACAATAACTTGTGAACGAACAGAAAGAAGAGTCCCATGACCCAGCAAGCCGAAAGTATCGTACGTGCCGCCAACATTCTCTTTGAGAACGGAGTGATGTCCCATACGGGCCACGCAAACCTGTCAGCTCGACTTGGGGCCGATAGCATGTTGCTCACCATCGATGGACAGGTCCGCAACCTCACTGCCGATCGGGTAGCGACCGTTGGACTTGACGGTGTCGTCCGCGAAGGCGATCTCGACCCAACCAACGCAGAGATCATCGCGATGCACTCCGAGATCTATAAACTACGAAGCGATGTGGGAGGCATTATCCATACGCATTCGCCGAGTCTTTTGGCATTCGCGATGGCCAATCAGGCGCTCCCTTGCCGCTACGAAGCGCTCCTCCGATGGGGCCAGTCTGTCGACGTACCCGTCGCCACCTGGGCACCACGTGGATCAGACAAGTCGGTCTCAGCCATTATCGACCAAGCCAAGGCTCACCCTGAGACGAAGGCGGTCATCCTCGGAAACCACGGCGTCTTGGTGTTCGCTAGCGATCCTGTTGCCACCGCACAACTCCTCACTGTCCTCGAAGAGGCGGCCGAGGCAGAGCTGGCGGCAATTGGACTCGGAGGCGCACAATCCTTGCCCGAATCTGCTTTGGCTGCTATTCGCGAGTCGATGGCGAGAGTTCGATGACGACACCAGATGTTGCCGCCATTGAGGCTAGCTATCGTGCGTTGACTGGGACCGTTCCTCCCTCTATTGCAGACCGGATACGCATCGCGCGACTGGCCGATCGGGATGAGAGCATCGTGAGTATTGAAGCGTTGCGAGCCCAGTTGATCATGGATAATCCGCTCGACTCCAAGACC
>DAHXNM010000237.1 GCA_027365375.1 Ferrimicrobium sp.
CTGTGCTTGGTTGTATTATCGTCGCTATCTATCGGAGCGAAGGCCACCAAATCAACACCGGACTAGCTTTTAAAGCACCCCACGACGACCAGAGCCTACTTTGGGCCCGGGGTTGGCGTGCACGGAACGCGCGCCCGATCCATGTGGCCCGGCGCGCGTGACCATCCTTATCCGATGGAACCATCCATCTGAAGCTCAATTAATCGAGACCACTCGACCGCGTACTCCATCGGCAACGTGCGCGTTACTGGCTCAATGAATCCATTGACGATCAGGCTCATGGCCTGTGCCTCCGACAAACCGCGACTCATCAGATAGAACAGCTGGTCCTCGCCGACCTTCGACACCGTTGCCTCGTGTCCAACCCAAGCGTTACGCTCACCGATCTCCATGTAAGGCTTGGTCTCAGAAATCGAATTATCATCGAGAAGCAATGCATCGCAACGTACGAATGAACGAGAGTTCTTTGCCCCCTCCTCCATGTGTACGAGTCCACGATAGGTCGTGATGCCACCATCTTTGGAGATGGACTTGGATACGATCGTCGAGGTCGTCTCCGGTGCAGCGTGAATCATCTTTGCACCAGCATCTTGGTGTTGCCCAGCACCTGCATACGCGACCGACAGAACCTCACCGGATGCCTTTGGTCCCATCAGATAGACTGATGGGTACTTCATAGTCAACCGGGAGCCGATGTTGCCATCGATCCACTCAACTCGCGCCTCGGCCTCCGCTCTGGCTCGCTTGGTGACAAGATTGTAGACGTTCGATGACCAGTTCTGGATGGTGGTATAGGTTATGCGAGCACCAGGTTTGGCGATAAGCTCGACTACAGCGGAGTGCAATGAATCGGTCGAGTAGACCGGTGCAGAGCACCCTTCGATGTAGTGAACCTGGGAACCCTCGTCAGCGATAATCAACGTGCGTTCGAACTGTCCCATGTTCTCGGAGTTAATCCGAAAGTACGCCTGCAGTGGCATCTCGAGCTTGACACCCTTAGGTACATAGATGAATGATCCTCCAGACCAAACAGCCGAGTTAAGGGCGGCGAACTTGTTATCATTCGGAGGGATAACCGTCCCAAAGTACTGCTTCACGAGCTCGGGGTAGTCACGCAATGCAGTGTCCATGTCGGTAAAGAGGACACCCAGCTTTGCCAAGTCGTCACGATTGCGGTGATAGACAACCTCAGACTCATACTGCGCAGTCACGCCACCTAGGTATTTGCGTTCAGCCTCAGGGATCCCGAGCTTATCCCAGGTGTTCTTCATGTTCTCAGGTAGCGCGTCCCAGTTATCAACCTGGTGATCGGTCGGCTTCACGTAGTAATATATGTCATCAAAATCCAGATCAGGCATATTGACAGCGAACCACGGAGCCATAGGCCTTCGCGTAAAGTGGTCGAGCGCCTTCAGTCGGAATGCACGCATCCAATCTGGTTCACCCTTGATTCGCGACATCTCCTCTACGATCTCTCTAGAGAGTCCCTTTTTAGGCTTGAATACGTAGTCTTCGACGTCAGACCAGCCGAGCTTGTAGCGTCCTAGATCAAGTTCCACAGAGGCCATTGCTACTCCTTCATTCGTTTGCATGGCACCGAAACTCTGGAATGATGGGCATCGGTGATTTGCACTATCTCCATAGTAACAACTATGGAGATCGTATCGACCGGTATACACTGGCCAGCATGCCATATCTTTCACAGCTGCTCTTTGCTCGCTCCATGCCCCTTCCTAATCTGCCCTCACAACTCGGACATACGCTTACCGGAAGATCCATAACCCGAGAGGATCCGTTCTACCACCTTCGAGACCTTGCCAATCCTGCTACCAGTGAGTATCTCCAGCAGGAACGTGATTTCATGAATCGGCTGGCCAGCAAGTTGGAAGAGACGCGCGATGAACTCGTAGCCGAGTTTCGATCTCGCATCCCAGAACCGGACGAGAGCTATCCCACTCGCCGTGGCTCCTACGAGTACTTCAGCAGGATTGAACCAGACCTCGACTATCCGATTCACCTCCGCCGAAAAATCGGTGCCACCGAGGTGGAGACGGTGCTTGACGAAAATGCAGTAGCACAGAATCACGACTTTCTCGGTATAAGCGGAATCGCTATCGCCGACGATGAACACACCATCGCCTACGGAGTCGACTTCAGTGGCGATGAGCGTTATCTGCTTCGAATCGGGCATCTCATCGACGGGATACTTACCATCGACGAAGAGATCCCTTCCACCTCATACGGCTTCGTCTTTTCGAACGATGCGAGACAACTTCTATACACTCGCCCGGACGATACTTTGCGACCAGCCATGGTCCTGGCTCACTCCCTTGGCTCCGATCACAGCAGTGACATCGTGCTAATGGATGAAAAAGACCAGCGGTTCTACCTCGACGTGGGCCGCACCAAAGACCGCGACCTACTAGTCATCTCAGCCTCCAGTGCAATCACGAGCGAATATTGGCTCCTTCCAGCGAGCGGAGCACTCGACTCCCCCACCTGCTTTCGCCCACGCGAACAGGGGCTCGAATATCATCTTGATCACATAAATGGGTCGTTCTATCTGATGGCAGCCCATGAGGGCGAAGAGTATCGCCTGTTCACAGTACAAGATCGACTCGCGCCTTGGGAGCCCTTCTTCGAACTACCGACCGATGATCGCCTGGAAGGATTTGAGCTGACCCCTCTAGGCATCGTCCTACAACTGCGCTCTGCAGATCGAACCAAACTCACCTATGTCGACTTTGAGCAAGACGGCGAGTTCGCTGGCGTTGAAATCTCCGTAGACGACGCCGCTGTTACCTCGGTCTTACTTGGGAATTCAGAGCCGACGGCAACGACAATCCGCATCGAAGAGACCTCGCTTGCGATGCCGGCAACGCTGATAGAGATCGACCTCACGACGCTAGAACGCACTACCCTCTGGCAACAGCGCGTACTTGGGGACGTTGATACCGCCAACTACCTCACAATGCGCGGCTACGCACCAAGCGACGATGGCCAACCTATCCCAGTTACATTCGTCCATCGTCGAGACCTTAAGCTGCCTGCAGCCACGCTCCTCTACAGCTACGGCGCGTACGGCGAACCCATCGATCCAGGCTTTTCGACCATGCGGCTTTCGCTCCTTGATCGTGGGTTTGTGTATGCAATTGCGCACGTGCGCGGTGGAGGCGAACTCGGCCGTCAATGGCACGACATGGGCAGAATGGAGCACAAGCCCCAAGGCTTTCAAGACCTACGATCAGCAGCTGACTGGCTCGTTGATCACAACATCTCCAATCCAAACCTCATCTGTCTCCGAGGAGCCAGTGCAGGTGGTCTAATGGTGGCAGCTACGCTTAACCTCGATCCCAGCCGCTTTCGAGCCGCCGTTCTCGAGGTTCCCTTTGTCGACTGTCTAACCACTATCTCTGACCCTGATCTCCCCTTAACTATCACCGAATGGGAGGAGTGGGGCAACCCAATCGAATCAGACGTCATCGAATCTTTGATGGCTTCGTACAGCCCTTACGACAACCTGCAAACGGAACGCTACCCTGATCTCTTGGTGACTACCGGCCTAAATGACTCGCGAGTCTCTTACTGGGAACCCGCTAAATACGTCGCCAAACTCCGTCTGCTCTCTCCGCTCACCAATGTAGCTCTAAAGATTGAGAACGAAGCTGGCCACATGGGAGCTTCAAAACGCACCGAAGTCTACCAAAACGAGGCTCTCGTCGAAGCCTTCCTCCTTGCTGCATGCGCTATAACAGAACCCGATTAAGGGCCTTCAAACTAGCGTTATCGATCTGGGATCGTCCCCCACCGCTGCAGCCGCGCTTCAATCCTGGATAGTGATAACCACCTGATGTGAGTTAGCTGACCGATTCTCACCGCTATCGAGCGGGCAACTCCTCTGCTAGGAGCGTGCGTCAGAATCCAAAACTCTGGCAAATGAATGCCATTAATCGCATTTGTTTGTTTTCGATTTGGGCGTATCCCGATTTTACAAATGGATTGTGCATACTTATGCAGCCATGGCTAATTCCGACCAATGCTCCAAGCGCTTGTTAGGCGGGCGACTGGCCAGAGGATGCAACAAGGTTAAAGGAGAATACTCCCGGAGGTGACGAAAAAGAAACCGGCACACCGTTTACCTGCATCTGAAAGTCATGTGCGTTGCCAACTTTGATCCACAACGAAGATGCAGTCGAAGAGATCGTATACGACCCACCAGCCGGGAGAGTCTGGTCCCATATCAACGGACCATTGGCTGAATCGGAATCAGCTACCCAACATGGCTGACTAGCGCTCACTACAACCGTTCTAGCTCCGCCAGGAATATCGTAGGTCGCAGAACTCGAATTCGCACTGACCGGGGTGTACTTAGACGGTGTCGACGACGAGCCACCTGTCGATTGACTGCCACTATTGGAGGTGGAGGAACTCGACGGGGTAGACGGTTTCGATGACGAGCCACCGGTGGTGGAAGAGGTCTTTTTCTTGCTGGTAGAGGTGGACTTCGATCCGGCTGAAGGGGTGGATGGGCGTGATTTCGAAGGGGTAGTCGTGTGCGTAGACGAAGGTGGAATAACCGTCGTTGAAGAGTTGCGACCAAGCAGAAAGAACCCGACGCCGAGGACCACCGCAATAGCGCCCGCGCCGACAGCCATCGCCGACAAAGGCAGACTCCGGCTAGACGAATAGACCCGATGTTCACGCGTTCCCTGACCATCTACCTCAGGATTGGGCTCTCTCTCGTTCAAAGAGGTCTCAACCACCGGCATGGCCTCGGTCATAGACGAGGCGTGTACGCCGCCAATAGGAGTGAGTTGGACGGTGGAGTCCGTATTGACATCAGCCTTCTTCTCCAGAACCCCCTCCTCCCCGAAAACTAGCCCAGAGTCGACTGCTGAAGCATGTTCGGGCACCGACGATGCACCTTCAAGGATCTCGGAGGTGTCGCGTGTCGGCGCTTGTGGCTCGGATTCCAGTCTCTGGTCGCCACTCTCCCGGTTGTCGAAACCTTTAGACTCAGGTGTGGTCTGGGGGCGGTCATCGTCACTTGCGAGCGGAGTGGTAATGCGGATGAGATCTGGATCTGTGAGATCATCGAGCTTCGAGAGATCGAGCCTAACCGGACGTAGAGGCTCCACCTTGAAACTACGGACGTCTCGGTCTGCGGCCGGGGCGTCAGCCACCTTGGATATCATGTCGAGTGTCTGGCGATGGCCTGACATAGAACGGCGTTCGCGTGTCGCATTCGACAACCCGACCCGTGCTACGATCGCCAACCCGATGAATGCGACGACAAAGATGATGATTACTGTCATGGGGCACCTCGAAGGCGAGAGACGATTCTTCAATCCACAGTATAGGCGTAGCTACACAACTGAAAGATAAGTTCACTTTGGCTCAACTTCAGCTATCCGTGAAGCTGGTCGAAGATTACCAGGTATGGCCACTAACCACCACGTCCTTCTTGAGAGCTACCTAGACACCCTGCGAGAACTAGGTGGTTCCGACCTTCACCTTAAAGCTAACGCCTCAGCGTGCGTGAGGGTGAGCGGACGTCTTAGCACCATCGATGCCCTCGCCTCTCCCACCGGGGAAGACCTTGCGGCAATGATGGAGGCGATCATGCCTGAATCGGCAACGGCCATATTCAAGAAGACAGGGGAGACAGACTTTGCCTACGTCGATAGCCATGGTCGACGCTATAGGGTGAACTGCTTTCTCTTTGGACGCGCTATCGGATTCGCGTTTCGCTCGGTCAAGCCACAGGCGCCCTCTTACATGGATCTCGGACTCCCCGCTTCAATCGCCGACCTAGCAAATATCGAGCGTGGCCTCATCCTGGTTACTGGACCTACCGGCTCCGGGAAATCATCAACCCTGGCTGCCATGGTAAATGCAATCAACACGACCAAGGCCAAGCACATCATCACTCTCGAAGATCCAATCGAGTACATACACCAAGATCACCGTTCCTTCGTAAACCAACGAGAGATCGGCTTCGATACAAGGACGTTTGCGTCGGCTTTGCGCGCATCACTTCGTCAAGACCCAGACGTTATCCTCGTAGGAGAGATGCGAGACCTTGAAACGGTGGAGGCTGCCATGCAAGCCGCAGAGACTGGCCACCTCGTACTCTCTACGCTCCACACACTCGGGGTTGCAGAGACGATCTCCCGTATCATAGATTTCTTCCCTCCGTATCAGCAGAAACAGGCGAGAGTATCACTCGCCGACATCTTGGCTGGCGTCGTCTCACAACGCCTAGTCGAGGCCAGCACAGGGGGCACGCTGGTGGCTGCCTGCGAAGTGCTGGTAACCAACGGGAGAGTAAAGCAAGCGATTCTCGAACCAGAGCGAGCCACCGACCTGAGAACAATCGTCACTGAGGGCGCCTTCTACGGCATGATGACATTCGACCAGGCGCTCGCCAAGTTAGTAACGGACGAGAAAATAACAGCCGAGACCGCGCTCGCCAACGCCTCGAACAGTCATGACCTTGGTCTGATGTTGAAGGATCTCGGTCACGCCGTCGCCTAAGCCACCGCAGTCCGAGAGGCATTGATGAAGATGCGCGGTGGGAATCGGTCAACTGATAGCCTAGGTGTCGCACTCCTTCGATGAAACGGCGGTACCACATGGCTAATCACGAGCTCAACGATCTCATTGACGATGTCGTTATTATTCAACCTGAAGTCCACGCCGATGCCCGTGGTAAGTTTCAAGAGACTTATCGACGTTCGTGGTTCCCACTCGGTCGTGAGATGGTCCAGGGATCTCGTTCCGACAAAACAGCTGGCTCATTGGTAGGGCTGCACTACCATCTGCACCAGGCTGACTATTGGTACATCGTCGACGGCACTGCGCAGGTAGTTCTTTACGATCTGAGACCCGACTCTCCTACTCATGACACCGTAATGGATCTTGAGATGGGTGAGACTAACCCAATCGGCGTCTTCATTCCGCCAGGAGTTGCTCATGGTTTCGCGACACTCACCGACATCACCTTGACATACCTCGTCGATGGGTACTACAACCCCTCAGACGAACTCGGCATCCGTTGGAATGATCCACGTTTTCGCGACGTCTGGCGACTCGTAGACCCCGTCGTCTCCCAACGCGACCAGACCAACCCAAACCTATCCGACATCGGTCCAGGTCTGCTGCCCCATGGGAGGCCGAGAACCTAAATCGCTCGTTCTGCTACCGTGGACAGACGGTCTGACGTGAAAGAATATAGTCCTAGATTGCCACTTCAGGGATGAGTTGCCCGCGCTCGGCCTAACTCTTGGCATCGATAATCGATCGGAGCAAAGTCTGGGCGGACCAGCCAATCTGACCTGGTTCCCAGCGTAGAGCTATGTACGCGTCGATAGGATACATATAGCCATAAATTCGACACAAGATGAGGAGAGGCCGCTCGACAAAGAGGGGGAGGTCTATGTCAACGGCTCATCTCCTCAAAGAGGACATCGACCTACCGAGGCTAACCTTGAGCAAGTTGTGTCAGCCAATCTTCCACCAAGAACTCTAGCTACTTTGAGTCACGATAGGCGTCGGGCAGGTTCGACGAGAACGGTCGACAGTCATCAGATACAGCAGACCAACGCTAGATCGAATACGGAAACTCTCTCTGTGGCAATGCGTCCTTGCGCCAGACCATGACCTTCCGGCGAAAGTAAACGACTTCATCGCCATCCTGGTTGTATCCAAAGGTCTCAACCGTCACGATACCGCGATCGGGCTTTGACTTCGACGGCTCGACTGCAAGTACACGTGAGACCGCATAGACAGTGTCGCCATGAAACGTAGGTCTCTTATGGATTAACGATTCAACCTCAAGGTTCGCGATTGCCGAGCCGGACACGTCGGCAACACTCATACCCAGCACGAGAGAGTAGACAAGGTTGCCAACCACCACGTTCTTTCCATGCACCGTTGAATGCTGGGCAAAGTAGGCATCGGTGTGTAGAGGGTGATGGTTCATGGTTATCATACAAAACAGATGATCATCGGCCTCGGTGATCGTCTTCCCAGGCCAATGGCGATAGACATCACCAACGACGAAATCTTCGAACGCTCGGCCAAACGGTCGATCACTCTTACTCACGCCGAACTAGTCCTCTGTTACGGGACGCGGAGCCTCGCTTGGCTCTCCACCTTCTACAGCCTCTCCTTGAGGAAACGCCATCGTCGAGAACGCGGCGTTCCAGTCGGGCTGCGACTCTCCATCGATCGTCAATACCCACCGATACCTGCCACCTGGAGGAAGCGGCAGCGGACCAAGGTTGATAGCTAGGTTGACAGGAATATCACTCCCCAACGGGACCCCTTCGGGGGTGCCGATTTGGAAATCGCCTCGAACCTCTACCGGCTGAGGACCCTCAGGAGTCTCCACCATCACGGAACCACCATCGTTGTCCTGGAGGAAGAGCTCCCAATGGTGGGCTTCAGGCGCCTCGGACCAGCCGACGTCTACCTTCATAGCTATAGCCATTGGTGACATACCAGGGCCAGTCACTGACCATCCTCCACCGAGGAGAAAGAGCTTACCTTCACTGACCTGCGCAGAGTCGCAGAGAATTAATGTTGCATTCACGACCCATAACGCTAGCGTAGAAATATGGAAGATCGCCACCTTATTCCGACGAAATCTACTTCCGTAGGCCCAAATCTGCACACAGAAGTGGTTGACCCCTACTATCGGGCTACGTCTCAACTAACGTCGCTGCTCGCAAGTTTCGAAGCTAACACCGCGGCCGACGTTGGTTGCGGCTACGCCGGCATCACCGAGGACATCGCAATCGCACTACCCCCAAAGGCGACCCTCTATGCCGTCGATACCGACCCGGAAGTCTTTCCAGCGTCGTACAAACCAGCATCATGCCAGGTAATCGAACTCGTACAGGACGTCTACCAACTCGAGTTACCAACCCAAGTTGACGCCATAATTAGTCGCTTTCTTCTCCTCGACCTCGCCGATCCTCTAGCTGCCGTGACGGCGATGCGACGCTGGATACGGCCGGGTGGACGCCTTCTTCTCCTTGAACCGATCACAACGACTGGCAGAATCGGCACTAGAGCCATCGCGAGTGCGAGCGACGAAATCGTCGACCAAGACATCGGCCTCCGGCTATATGACCTTCTGGCTGCGCTCGGTGCGGAGGAGATTACGATCGACGCCTTTACGCCTGTAGGGCTTGGAGCATCGCTCGCCGGGCGCTACCTTGGAGCCATGACTGGCGTCGACCCTGCACCCAGCACCTTTATTTCGCTCCCAACGCTCGTACTCGCATGTGGTCACATCCAGTAGTGGACAACCTTCGCCGGCAGCCCATCGAAGACAGATAGTGGTAACACTCGCCCGATCCAACCGCTAGTGAATGTGCACCAAGGCGACGAGGGCGACGAGGTTGAAGGTGGCGTGTGCAACTATGGAGGTGCCTAATCGTCTGGTCCACCACATCAAGCCCGCGAGGACACAGCCGACCGCCAGCAGGCCGAGGAACTGAAGCGGCTCAAAGTGCGCGAGTGCGAAAAGCAACGCACTTCCTAGGATCGACAACACCGCGCGGACTACTGGCGTTGCCTTCCCCAGACGATCTCGCAACACCGAGAGCGTCAGACCACGAAAGAAGATCTCCTCACAGACCGGCGCCCCTATAACAAGTACAAAGGCAACCACCGCGAGTCCTCCACCATGGCCAATCCCAACGAACGATTGTGCCGGCTTCGAAAGCGACTTCGATAGCGAAGGATTGATGGCCTCAAAGGGAAGATAAAGCACCGGTACTATCACAAGTTGACTGACCACGCCCGCAACTATTCCAACCGGTACGTCGATGAGCGGTCGAAAATGCCACCCAATCAACTCGAAGAAGGATCGATGCCAGTAGCTACGTGCTGCGAAGAATGCACCACCGACAAAAAAGATCCATAACCCTATCTCGTCCATTACGAGCAAGAATGGAGTCAGGCGAGACAGAGTGGTGGGCCCGGAGAAGTGCGAAACAGAGATCCCGATGGACAGAAAGATAGTGCTCGACACCAACGCCAGACCGAGCACCACCGGAGGAAACCACAGTGGCGCAGGCCGACCATCAACCGGCTTCAAGTGTCGCTCCATCCACACGCACTCCTCTGAGGTCTCGGGCCAAACAGGCTAACGGATCCAAAACCTAAGGAACCGCAATTGAATCGAAGTAAGGTAGTTGTCCGCCTAGGTTTCTCTATCGGCACCAAACCGCCTAGCATAGTAGCAATGAGCCGCACTCCTCAAAATATGCGACCCGGTAACAACGGTCAACCCCAAGGCAAAGATAGTCGTGGTCGAATTACCTTTGGCCTACTGCTAGGCCTAGTCGTCGTCGTTCTTCTTGTCTCACTCCTAAACCATGGCCCAGCCGCAAAGACACTTACCTACAGTCAGTTTCTCTCAGATGTGAGCGCCCATCACATCAAGACGGCGGTAATTGACAACTCCTCCGGTCAGATCACCGGCACGCTCAGCAACGGCAAGAACTATAGTCTCTACGGACCGGATCCCGCCTTTCAAAGCGAGGTTACAGCCCTCAAAAAGGCTGGGGTCAGCTACAACTTCCAGACCTCGAGCCCTAGCATTATTGGCACGATAATCGAGTATGCCATCCTCATTGGTGGCTTCGCTCTCGTCTGGATCTTCATCAGCCGTCGGACACAGGGTTCGATGTCGGGGATCATGTCGATAGGACGATCGAAAGCGCGCGTCTACTCCCCCGAACGTCCACGCACCACTTTTGACGACATCGCGGGCTACCAAGGAGTCAAGAGTGAGGTCAAAGAGATCGTGGAGTTCCTCAGCGACCCGACTCGCTTCACCGACCTTGGCGCTCGGATTCCAAAGGGAATCCTGTTGGTTGGTCCTCCTGGGACCGGTAAGACGTTGCTCGCTAGAGCAGTAGCTGGGGAGGCAGGAGTTCCCTTCATGTCCGTGAGTGGTTCGGACTTCATGGAGATGTTCGTAGGCGTTGGCGCAAGTCGTGTACGAGATCTATTCCAAACCGCACGCAAGCAGGCACCCTCGATAATCTTCATCGATGAGATCGACTCCATTGGCCGCAAGCGTGGCACTGGGTTGGGTGGGGGCCACGACGAGCGTGAGCAGACGCTGAACCAGATGCTCTCGGAGATGGATGGTTTCGATCCAGCTGAAGGCATAGTTGTAATGGCTGCTACCAACCGTCCCGACATTCTGGATCCCGCACTACTCCGGCCTGGTCGTTTCGACCGTCAGGTCGTCGTTCCACTCCCAGATCTCGACGAGCGAACCGCAATTCTTGAGGTACATACACGATCGAAAAAGCTCGCCTCTGACGTTGATCTCACCGTTGTTGCTCGCGGCACACCTGGCATGAGTGGCGCCGACCTCGCAAATCTAGTCAACGAAGCCGCACTCAGCGCAGTGCGTCGCAGCTCATCCGAGATCGACATGGAGGACTTCGAGTACTCGCGTGACCGCGTACTCATGGGGCAACGCAGAGAGTCGACAATCCTCTCTGACGAGGAGAAGGAGCGAGTCGCCTTCCACGAAGGTGGCCATGCAGTGCTTGCCTATGTACTTCAGTACTCAGATCCCGTCCACAAAGTCACAATTCTCCCCACAGGAATGGCCCTAGGAGTCACTCAGCAACTCCCGCTTGAGGAACGTCATCTCTATCCGAAGGAGTACATCGAGGACTCGTTAGTAGTTCGAATGGGTGGACGAGTAGCCGAACTCCTCGTTTACGGCGATCTATCCACCGGCGCAAGCAACGACCTCCAGGGGAACACCGAACTCGCCCGGCGGATGGTACGCGAGTGGGGCATGAGTGAACGCATCGGACCGATGGCATGGGGCTCCCAAAATGTTGTATTCCTCGGCGAAGACCTGCTCCACTCATCTGACTACTCCGATCGAACCGCGCGCCTTGTGGATGAAGAGGTGGAGAGAATCCTCCGCGAACAGGAAGAGCGAGCCTCCAAAATTCTGAAGACACACCTGCCAGGCCTCGTGAACGTCGCCAACGCACTACTTGAACGTGAGACGATATCAGGGGCAGACGTTGCCGAACTCGTCGACAAGGCATTTGGGAAGGCAGTCCACCCAGAGGGGAAGAAGAACGCATCGATCGCGAAACTTGAAGACTTCCGTCCAACGGCGGGACTTCCAGTTGCCGGCAGCGCGAACCACTCCACTACCACCCCGACCGATTAGGTGAATACGAATAGGTGACCAAGCGACTCATCCTTGTTGCGGATAGTCTCGGCACTACCGAGGCGACGACAGCAGGAGGGTTTTTAGCTCTCCGTAGCGGCTTCGCGACTGCTGGAAGACTCGTAGTTGTTGGAGCCTGGGCCCGTGAAGTCGTGCGCCGTTACCGCGGCGAAGACCTGGGCGTTGAGCTTGTTCTCACATCGCCACACCCAATACTTGGCTATCGACCACTCACCCATGCACCGACGCTCATGGGCGGTGAAGGAACCTTTCCTACCACCCCTGATGATCTGCTCGAACATGCCGATGCCGGTGAGGTCTATCGTGAACTACGCGCTCAACTAGAGCGCGCCATCTTCTGGGGGATCAGCGTCTCACATTTAGCCATACTCCATGATGTAGTATGGCCTCGGGCAGATCTAGCCGATGTTGTATTCGACCTAGCCGATGAGTTCCGAGTCGCGCTGCGGCTGACACCTAAATACAGCGAGGAAAATCTCGGCTACCACGCATATGCCTTGGCTTGCAACCGCGGAATTCCAACGATCGATGACGCCCTAACGGCGACGCCGACTGAGCTCTCCTCCACAGATACACTTCTGCAGTGCATATCCAAAAAGATGGCCACCGAACTCGATGGAGTTATCGAGTTAGCGCTCAGCTTTGCTGCC